>JAYTFQ010000712.1:0-5034 GCA_043734225.1 Anaerolineales bacterium
ACAACTGATTGCGGCGCTGTCAGAGGCAGCGATCGTCCCAGAAGCGGTTGCTGCGAAATACTGGCAGGCCCCGTTAACGATCCCGCCAGACGTTGGATCGAGGCCGGTTCACTGCGGGCAACAGCAAATATCTCTGCGTCACCTGAGTTGCAAACTTGGGATTTGGGGGCCGGCGAAACAAGTGTCCTGGCCCAGGCACTGGCAAAACCAGGTTGGGTAGCTGTCCTCGACGATGCCGCCGCGCGCCGGTGTGCCCGCACTTTCTCGGTGCCACTGTTGGGCACCCTCGCCATCATCGTGCGCGGCAGGCAGCGCAATCTGATCCCATCGGCGGCCGATGCTATTCGAGCTCTAAAATCCGTTGGCTTTCGAATTGACGATCAGTTGGTTCAGACCGTTCTGAGGCACACAGTTCAAGAGGACTGGCCCTGACTCATTGCACAACAA
This sequence comes from Anaerolineales bacterium, assembly GCA_043734225.1. Taxonomy (GTDB): domain Bacteria; phylum Chloroflexota; class Anaerolineae; order Anaerolineales; family UBA6663; genus JAYTFQ01. Next base: position 448 of record JAYTFQ010000712.1, read on the forward strand.
TGAGCGGCAGATCGTTGATCGAGACCGACCGGCCGGACGTGCTGAACAGCATCCTCCAAAATTCCTGATTTTCAAAAAAATGAGGCGGGGCGGGTACGTAGTCCTCGCCCCGCTCCATTTTTTCGACGTTCTATTCGTGAAATCCGCGCAATCCGCGTCCTGAATCCTCTTGTGCTAACATTACCCCTCAATGAGCATCACCCGTATCGGCCGCTACACCATTAAGGGCGAGCTGGGCCACGGCGGCATGGCCGCCGTTTATCGCGCCTACGATCCGTCGTTCAAGCGCGAAGTCGCCATCAAGATCCTGCCGCGCGAGTTCCTGCACGAGCCCACCTTTCGCGCCCGCTTTCAGCGCGAGGCTCAGACCATTGCCGCGCTGGAGCATGCCGCCATCGTGCCCGTGTACGACTATGGCGAAGAGGATGGCCAGCCCTACCTGGTGATGCGCCTGATGGCCGGCGGCTCGCTGGCCGAGCGCATCGATCGCGGCCCGCTCAGCCTGGCCGAGACGGTGGAGATTCTCAGCCGCATTGCCCCGGCGCTCGACCGGGCGCACACGCTGGGCATCATCCACCGCGACCTCAAACCGGCCAACATCCTGTTCGACGCCGACGGCTACCCGTATATCGGCGACTTTGGCATCGCCAAGCTGACCCAGGCCAGCACTCAGCTCAGCGGCACCGGCCTGATGGGCACGCCGGCCTACATGGCGCCCGAGCAGGTGCGCGGCGACAAACAAATTGACGGCCGGGCCGACCTGTACGCGCTGGGCGCCATGCTCTACCACATGCTCAGCGGCCAGCGCCCGTACGAATCCGACACGCCCATGGGCATGGCCTTCAAGCACGTCACCGAGCCGCCGCCCATGGTGTGCAGTGTCCGTCCCGATCTGCCGCCCGCCCTGGATGCCGTGCTGGCCAAAGCCATGGCCAAGGATCGGGGCCAGCGCTATGGCACCGCCGCTGAGCTGCTGGCCGCCTTGCGCGCTGTGCTGGCCGCGCCGGCCGTGCCCCGGCCCGTAGCCGACCCCACGGCCCGGCCCGTGCCGCCCACCGTGCTGGTCGAACCGCGTACCGCTGCCCCATCGCCGGTGCCGCCCATCCAGCCTCCAGCGTCTGGCTTCCCCTTACTGCCCGTGGCATTACTGGGTCTGGCTCTCCTGGCCATTGCCGCCGTGGGCGTCTTCATCTTCACCGCCATCTCGCTCTATGGCCCACGCGCCGCCACACCCATGCCCCAGGCGACGTCCACCGTGGCGGTAGTGGTGCCGACCGGCGTAGCGAGCAGCCTCCCAGCGCCCACAGCTGCCCAAGCCGCCACGGCCGCGCCAACCGCCGCGCCGTTGGCGACCACCGCGGCCCCGCCCTCTCCGTCGCCGGCCCCCGCTGCCACGCGCACCCTTGTCGCCGGCGCCACACGCGTGTCCAATGCCGATCAAATGGTCCAGAATTTCGTGCCGGCTGGCCCGTTCACCATGGGCAATGACCAGGGCAAGCCCGATCAGCGCCCGGCCCACACCGTCAACCTGAACGCCTTCTGGATCGACCGCAGCGAAGTGACCAACGACATGTATGCGCTGTGCGTGCGCGCCGCCGTTTGCACGCCGCCGCAGCAGACACGCTCCATCTCGCGCGGCAGCTATTTCGGCAGCCCGGCCTTCGCCAATTTCCCAGTGCTGTTTGTCAGTTGGACCCAGGCACGAGCGTACTGCGCCTGGGCCGGGCGGCGCCTGCCCACCGAGGCCGAGTGGGAGAAAGCCGCGCGCGGCAGCGACGGCCGGCTGTACCCCTGGGGTAACCAGACGCCAGATCCTAAACGGCTGAACTTTGGCGCCAGCGGCGTGGGCGACACCGTGGCCGTGGGCCAATTCCCCACGAATGCCAGCCCGTATGGCGCGCTGGATATGGCCGGCAACGCCTGGGAGTGGGTGGCGGATTTTTACAATGCCGGCTACTACGCCAGCTCCCCAGCCGACAACCCGCCCGGCCCGGACAAGACCGGCTGCTCCGGAGGCGATTGCCGCGTGCTGCGCGGCGGCGCCTGGGACGGCGGCGCGCAGGACGTGACCACCACGGTCCGGCTATTTTATGGCCAGAATGACTCACGCGACGGCTTTACCATCCGCTGCGCCCAATCATGATCATCGACGCGCACGCCCACATCTTCCCGTCCGTCAACGGCCTGAACGGCGCCGGCCCCACCCTTGGCCGCGGCCTGGGCCGCATCACCATCGGCGGCCGGCCGCCGCAGCAATTGCTGCCGCCGCTCAGCACACACCTGGAGCACACGCCCGAGATGCTCATCGCGCACATGGACTGGCTGGGCGTGGATAAGGCTGTTCTGCTGCAGGGGCCATTCTATGGCGAGTGCAACGCCTACGTCGCCGCCGCGGCCGCCCGTTACCCGGAGCGCTTAATCGCCGCCGCCTACTTTGATCCGTGGGCAGCGGACAGCCGGCCAACATTCGAGCAAACCTTAAGCGATCCGGTCTTTCGGGCGGTCAAGCTGGAGTGCTCAGTGGCCACCGGGCTGTTCGGCATTCACCCACAGGCCAGCCTGGATGCGCCCGAGCTGGCCTGGCTGTGGGACGAGCTGGAGCAGCGCGGCCGGGTGCTGACGCTCGACCTGGGCGCCATCGGCAGCCGCTCATATCAGACCGCCGCCGTGCGCGCCATTGCCGAGACGCACCCCGACTTGCGCGTGGTAGTCGCCCACCTCGGCCAGCCCCGGCACGAGATTGACACGGATGAGCGACAGCGCGCCTTGTGGCAGGAACAGCTTGAGCTCGGGCGGCTGCCCAACCTGTGGTTCGACTGCGCCGCGCTGCCGGCCTATGCCTACCCCAGCGCCGATGCGGGTGCGGCCGCCGAGGGCTTTCCCTTCGCCAGCGTGGCCCGCTATCTGGTGCAGGCCGTCGATCGCATCGGCGCGGCCAAAATTATGTGGGGCACCGATCTGCCCTCGTTGTTCGCGCACGCCACCTACCGCCAATTGCTCGATTTCGCTCGCGGGCCGCTGGCCGGCCTGCCGCCCGCCGACTTGGACCTGATCCTGGGCGGCAACGCGCTATCCGTTTATGGACGATGAAAAGCGAGACAAGATACCCATGAGCCCAAAACCAGTTTTCCACGCCAAAGATGTCATGCCCTTTTCGCCGCCCGGCGCCGAGGCCGCCTTTGAGTCGCGCTTGCTCATCGACCTCAGCGGCGTCGGCTCGACCGACCTGGCAGTCAACCATTTTTTGCTCAAGCCCGGCCAGCACACCGATCCCGGCGCGCACCCCAAACCGTACGATGAAATCTACTACGTGCTGCGCGGCCAGGGCCGGGTTAGCCTGGGCAACCCGCCCGAAGACACCGACCTGACGCCGGACATGGTGGTCTTCATCGCCGGCGGCACGCGCCACGCACTGCTGAACACCGGGACCGTTGACCTGGAGATCATCACCATGATGCCGCACCCCATGCGGCCGGGCATCAACGGCCTGTACGACGAGCGCCTGCGCGCCTGGGGCACCGGCTTCCGCCTGGTGGACGAGCCCAAGCCGTGAGCGAGCCCGACCGCTCGCTGCTGTCGATGGCCGGCAAGGCCGTTCTGATTACCGGCGGCAGCCACGGCATTGGCGAGGGCTGTGCGCGCGTGTTCGTGGCCGCCGGCGCGGGGGTGGTGATTGGTGACCGGGATGTGCCCGCCGGCGAGGCCCTGGCGGCCGAACTGACCGCTGCCGGCCCCGGCCGCTGTGATTTTGTGCGCTGCGAGATGAGCCAGCCGGCCGAGATCCGCGCGCTGGTGGGCGCGGTTGAGAGCCGCCACGCGCGGCTGGATGCCTTGATCAACAATGTCGGCATGCACCCCGACCATCGCACCATCGACGATTTCACCGTCGAGGAATTTGAAGCGCTCTTTCGCCTGAACGTGGTCAGCGCCTTCAGCGCCTGCCAGGCCGGCCTGCCGCGGCTGCGCCAGGCGCGCGGCAGCATCATCAACATGAGCAGCCTGGTGGCCCAGATCGGCCAGGAAGGCGCCACCACCTATGCCGCCACCAAGGGAGCGCTGTCGGCCTTTACCCGGGCGCTGGCCATCGACGAGGCCCGCCACGGCGTGCGCGTCAACGCCATCCTGCCCGGCAACGTGGCCACCAGCGCCTATGCGCAGACCATCGCCAGCCACCCCGATCCCGAAGGCATCCGCGCCGTGATCGAAAGCTGGCAGTGGCTGGGCCGCCCGGCCACCCCGGCCGAGGTCGGCCAGGCCTGCCTGTTCCTGGCCAGCCCGGCATCCAGCTATATCACCGGCGTCGAACTCAACCTAAGCGGCGGCGCCGAGCTTGGCTACGGCATGAAGTTTAGCAAAGACGGCCCGCGCCTGTAGCAACACAAATTACCCTGAAATTGAGAGTGTGGCGAGCTTCGCTCGCCACACTCTCAATTTCAGGAACAAATTACTGCGCCGGGCAGGCCGTCCCCATCAGCGTGGCGGTGTCGGCATTGTTGGCCACCAGCTTGGCCGTGGCCGAGCGGATGCCGATGGGCTGGTAGGGCGGCACACCCTGGGCGTCCGGCAGGCCCAGATGCAGGGTGTAGC
>JAYTFQ010000713.1:0-17389 GCA_043734225.1 Anaerolineales bacterium
TCCGCCACGCCCGCTGCGACCAGGCCGTCGATGGGCTGACCGGCCGCCACCCGCTGGCGGACTTCGTGCGACGAAATGTTCTGTGGCGGCGCCGAAACAAAGGCGACACGGGAAGTAATGCCTGGCAAAGCCTGCTCCAGAGCGGCCAGATCAACCGCGGCATCCGGTCGCAGCAGCACGCCCAGGCTGGCGTTGGCCAGCAACTCCAGCGGACGGCCCCAGGTCGGCAGATCGCGCAGCGAGTCTCCCCCCATTAAGAACACCCACTCCGCCTCCGGCTGCGAACGCTTTAGCAGCCCAACCGTATCCACGCTCCAGTGTGGGCCCGGCCGGTCAATATCTACTCGCGAGATTTCAAAGCGGGGATAGCCACGGATGGCGGCCAGGACCATATCCAGCCGATCCTGCACGGGGACCAGCGGCCGGCCGAGCTTGTGCGGCGGGTCGGCCGCCACCACCCACAGCACCCGGTCCAGGCCCAGCTGAATCAGCGCGGCCAGGGCCAGCGCCAGATGTCCGGAATGGGGCGGATCGAATGTGCCGCCAAAGATGCCGATACGCATCCGTCAATTCAGTCAGTCCACTCGAGCTCGTACTCGCCAATATAGACGGTATCGCCCTCGTGGATGCCGGCTTTAACCAGCGCCTTGCGCACGCCCAGAACCTCCAGGATCTTTTGGAAGCGCTGAACGGCTTCGTCGTGTTCCCAGTAGGTCATTTTGGCCGCGCGCTCGATGCGCGCGCCGCTGACACGGTAGGCGCCGTTGTCCTCGCGTGAAATGGTGAAGGCCATCATATCGGCCTCGGGCTTGTAAATGGGCGTTTCCGCCACCGGCGCCGGCATGGGCGTCTCAGCCACCACCTGCGCGGCTCGGTAGAGCACCTCGCGGGTGCCGCGCCGCGTCAGCGCCGACATGCCAAACACTTCGAAACCGCGCCGCTCCAACTCCGCCTTCAGCGCCGGCCAGCGCTCCTGGGCGTCTGGCAGATCGGTCTTGTTGACGGCCACAATCGTCGGGCGTTTCGGCAACTGTTCATCGAACAGGGCCAATTCCGTATTAATCTGCGAGAAATCCGCCAACGGATCAGGCGCGGCGCCATCCAGGATATGGATCAGCACCCGGGTGCGTTGAATGTGCCGCAGGAATTCATACCCCAGGCCAACCCCCAGGTGTGCGCCTTCAATGAGACCTGGAATATCTGCAATGACCAGGTTGGTGTCGTTGTCAACCGGCGCCACGCCCAGGTTCGGCACCAGGGTGGTAAACGGATAGGGCGCGATCTTGGGCTGGGCGGCCGTGACGGCCGCCAGATAAGTTGATTTGCCGGCATTTGGCACGCCAACCAGCCCCACGTCGGCAATCAGCTTCAACTCCAGTTTGAGCTTGCGCTCTTCGCCGGGCACGCCCTTATCGGCGATACGCGGCGCCTGCACCCGCGAGTTGGCAAAATGCGTGTTTCCGCGCCCGCCCGAGCCGCCTTTGGCGACAACCAGGGTTTGGCCGGGATCCGTCAGGTCGCCCAGCAGTTGGCCGGTGTTGGCATCCCGCACCAGGGTGCCGGGCGGCACCGGCACCACCAAGTGTTCCGCGGCGTGGCCGCGCCGCTTTTGCCCGGCGCCATCTTTGCCGGCTTCGGCCTGAAATTCGCGTTTATGCGCGAACGGCTGGAGGGTGTTCAGGTTGTTGTCAACCACCAGGACCACATTGCCGCCATGGCCGCCGTCGCCGCCATCCGGCCCGCCGTGGTTAATGTATTTTTCCCGGCGGAAATGGATTACTCCATTGCCGCCATCACCGGACCGCACCGTTATGGTGGCTTCGTCAAAGTTCATAGCAAGGATTATAACAGACGGGTTTGTGCCTAACTTGCCCTGTCAAAAGACTCATGCTAAAGTTAGGCCAAGTTTTCACAATAGGGGGTAGCCAGTCATAACCTAAGTTCGCCTGGCTACCGAACGCCAAGTTTTCTTGGAATCGGAGGCGTATTGGTATGGGAGCGGAGGATATCCCCGACATTGTCATTAGCCGGCTGCCGGTCTATTTGCGCGCATTGACGCGCCTGCAAACAGAAGGCAAAAAGGTTACGTCTAGCAAAGAGTTGGGTGTGCTTCTGGGGATAAGTTCGGCGCAAATTCGGAAAGACTTGTCACATTTCGACAAATTCGGCAAGCAGGGCACTGGGTACGAAACCAAGAAACTGGCCGACCATTTACGGCGTATTTTGAAGGTGGAGCGCGATTGGGATGTCGCGTTGGTTGGAGCCGGGGCGATTGGGCACGCGCTGGCGTTTTATGATGGGTTCGCTGATCATGGATTTCGAATTTCCATGATCTTTGACAACGATCCGGCTAAAATCGGCACCTCTATCAACGAATTTGAGGTCCGCGACGTCGCACAACTCAGCCAGTTAATCCAGCAGTCCAACATAACACTAGCCATGCTAGCTGTGCCGGCCGAGGTTGCCCAAAAGGTGACTGACGAGCTGGTAAGGTCTGGGGTTCGCGGCATTCTCAATTATGCTCCGATCAATCTAACGATTCCCCAGAACGTGCACGTTCAAAACATCGATCCGGTGGTGCATCTGCAGCGCATCACGTACTACGTGTAATCGGTCAATCGTAGTAATTTCCAGCCAGGCGAGGCGGCCCCGCCGCTGGCGACTACAACCAAAGAAATCAAGGATCTTGTGGCCGCATGGGATGACGCGGCCAGCCCCCTACGGGCGTCTGGCCGCATCATCCCATGCGGCCACAAATTTAAGCCAGGCTGAACAGATACCAAAGTTAACCAAAACGTGGGACGGCGCCTGGCGCCGCCCCGCTTTAGTTTTGTCATCCAGGCTGGTTTAGGGGCGCCCCAGCACCCGCCGCAGCACTTCCAGGTGCCTGAAGGCCTTGCTGGTGCCCAAAGCGACGCAGGCCAGGGGGTTCTCAGCCACGTAGGCCGGCACGCCGGTTTCCTTGGTCAAGAGCTTGTCAATGCCGCGCAGCAGGCTGCCACCGCCGCACAGCACCATACCGCGATCGATAATATCCGAGGCCAGCTCGGGCGGGGTCTTCTCCAAGACCGTCTTGACCGCGCCCACAATCAGCGCCAGCGGCTCCTGCAGCGCCTCCACCACTTCGCCCGAACTAACCATCACCGCGCGCGGCAGCCCGTTCACCTGGTCGCGCCCCTGCACTTCCAGGGTCAGCTCCTCGTCCATTGGGTAAGCGGCGCCAATCTGAATCTTGATGTCCTCGGCGGTCGGGTCGCCGATCACCAGGCCGTACTTCTTGCGGACGTAACTGACGATCGCCTCGTCCAGCTTCATGCCGCCGGTGCGCACCGTATGGGCCGAGACGATGCCGTTCATCGACACCACGGCCGCCTCACTGCAGCCGCCGCCCAGGTCCACCACCATGTTGCCGGTGGGCGTGGCCACCGGCAAATCAGCGCCAAAGGCGCCCGCCAGCGGTTCGGGGATGAGAAACACTTCGCGCGCGCCGGCTTGCAGGGTGGCTTCTTGCACCGCCCGGCTTTCCACGCTGGTCACGCCATACGGCACGGTAATAATGACCCGCGGCCGGAATAGCCGCAGATTGCCACAGACCTTGGAGATGACGTATTCGAGGAGTTTTTGGGTAACTTCGTAGTCGGCGATCACGCCGTCGCGCAGCGGCCGCATGACCTCAATGCTGTCCGGCGCGCGGCCGTACATGTCACGCGCCTCCTGGCCGACCGCCACAATCTTGGCTTCGGCCGTGGCAATGGCCACCACGGTCGGCTCGTGCAGCACCACCTCTCCGCCTTCGCAGACAAGCGTGTTGACGGTCCCCAGGTCGATGCCAAGCTCTTTTGAAAAAAGGGCCATAACGGCCTAACCGGCTCGTTCGCGCGGATCCATGCCGGATTGCATCGAACGCCGACGGCGCGCCACCTGCAAGCGCAGGTTCGAGCGGCGCAGGGCGGCCTCGGCCGACAGATATGCCTCCGAGTTGCTCGGGACGCCAGCCAGGAGCGAGGCCTCGGCCCGCTGGCGCGCCTCTTCGGCGCGTGAGATGTCAATTTCCTCGGCGCGCTCCGCCGCGTCAGCCAGCACGGTCACCAGGGTCGGCTGCACTTCCATCACGCCGCCTGAGATGGCGAAAATCTCCTCGCGCCCGCCGGTGCGCACTTTTAGCACACCAGGCTTGAGGGTGGTCAGCAGCGGCGCGTGATGCGGCAGAATGCCCATCTCCCCGTCTTCACCAGGGGCGACGACAATATCGACGTCGCCTTCGAAGACCGGCCGATCCTGGCTGACGATTTCCACCCGGATGGGCATCTTAGCCCTCCGCCAGGCGCTTGGCCTTCTCTACGGCGTCGTCGATGGTGCCCACGTAGCGGAAGGCCTCTTCGGGCAGGTCGTCGTGCTTGCCGTCCAGGATTTCGCGGAACGAGCGGACTGTCTCACGCAGGGGCACGTACACACCCTTCAGGCCGGTAAACTGCTCGGCGGTGACAAACGGCTGGCTGAAGAACTTCTCCATCTTGCGCGCGCGGGCCACCAGCACCTTGTCGTCTTCGGAAAGCTCGTCCACGCCCAGGATGGCGATGATGTCTTGCAGGTTCTTATAGCGCTGCAGCACCCGCTGCACTTCGCGGGCTGTGTTGTAGTGCTCCTGGCCGACAATGTTCGGGTCCAGGATGCGGCTGGTGGAGGCCAGCGGGTCCACGGCCGGGTAAAGACCGCGCTCGGCAATGCCGCGCTCCAGGGCGATGGTGGCGTCCAGGTGGGTAAAGGTGGCCACGGGCGCCGGGTCAGAGTAGTCGTCGGCCGGCACGTACACGGCTTGCATCGAGGTGATGGAGCCGTTCTTGGTGGAGGTGATGCGCTCCTGCAGCTCGCCCATCTCGGTGGCTAAGGTCGGCTGGTAGCCCACGGCTGAAGGCATGCGGCCCAGCAGCGCCGACACTTCCGAACCGCTCATGACAAAGCGGAAGATATTGTCAATAAACAGCAGCACATCGCGGCCCTGGTCGCGGAAGTACTCGGCCATGGTCAGCCCGGTCAGCGCCACGCGCAAGCGCACGCCGGCCGGCTCGTTCATTTGGCCAAAGACCATGACCGTGTCCTTCATGACGCCCGACTCGGTCATTTCGCGCCGCAACTGCGTACCCTCGCGCGTGCGCTCGCCCACTCCGGCGAACACGGAATTGCCCTTGTGCACGCGGGCGATGGACGAAATCAACTCGGTAATAATAACGGTCTTGCCCGTGCCGGCGCCGCCAAAAATGCCAGTCTTGCCGCCTTTGGTGAAGGGCGCGATCAGGTCAATGACCTTCAAGCCGGTCTCAAAGACCTGCACATTCGTCACCTGGTCTTCAAACGGGGGCGCCAGGCGGTGAATGGGCGAGCGCAATTCAGTCTCTACCGGCCCGCCATTGTCAATGGTCTGGCCCAGCACATTGAAGATGCGGCCCAGGGTGGCCTGACCCACCGGCACTGATATCGCTTTGCCCGTCCCCAATGCCACAGCCCCGCGCCGCAGGCCATCGGTGGTGTCCATGGCCACGCAGCGCACCCAGTTGTGCCCCATGCTGCGCTGCACTTCCAGCACCAGCGGGTCCTGGCCCTCACGCGGCACTTCAATCGCGTCGTAAAGCCGCGGCAGTTGATCGGGGGGAAATTCGCAGTCCACCACGCCGCCCAGCACCTGGGTTACTTTGCCGTGAGCGACATTGCCGTTGCCGTTTTTCGTTGCCATCCTGCCTCCGAGTGTGCGATCCGCGCGGCGCTATTTAGCTGCCGCGGCGGTCTCGTGAATTTGAGTTCCCTTACCCAACGCCTCAACACCGCCAACGATATCCAGCAGGTCGTTGGTAATCGCCAGTTGGCGGGCCTTGTTGTAGCCCAACTGCAGCGTGCCCAGCAATTCCTTGGCGCTGTCGGTGGCGTTGCGCATGGCCACCATGCGGGCCGAGTGTTCGCTGGCCGCCGCCTCCAATATGGCCTGGTAAACCTGCAGCCCCGTGAAGCGCGGGACAATCACGTCCAGCAGCGCTTCCTGAGAAGGCTCATAAATATAAGCCGCGACAGGCCCGCTATGGGCCGGGCTGCCGGGACTGCTGGCCGCGCGCATCTCAGCCGATTCCGTCTTCAACGGCAGCAGCAGCCGGATGCGCGGCTCCTGGCGCAGCGTGTTTACAAATTCGGTGTAACCGAGATAGACCTGGTCGGCGCGACCGGTGAGATATTCTTCGACCGCCAACTGCCCAATGGCCGACACATCGCTGAACGACGGGTTGCTGGGCAGGTTGATGAACTCGGCCGCCAGGGTCTGGTGGCGCCGCAGCAGCAGATCACGGCCTTTTTTGCCGACCGCCACAAAGCGCACCGGCACCTTTTGGGTGCGCACAAAATCCATCGCGGCGCGGATCATGTTGGTGTTGTAAGCGCCGCACAGCCCGCGGTCGCCGGTGATGATCACCACCGTGATGTTCTTGATCGTCTCGCGCTGCGCCAGCAGCGGATGCAGGCTGGAAGCTGAGCCGGGCTGCGTGCCCAGGTGGCGCAGCACCTGCAGCGCCTTGCCGGCGTAGGCGCGCGTGGCCAGCACCGCCTGCTGCGCCTTGCGCACGCGCGAGGCGCTGACCGCCTCCAAAGCGCGTGTTACCTGCGAAATATTCTTAACGCTCCGCATGCGGAGCCGCATTGTTCGGAGTGGTGGCATGGTTGCGCGCTATCTCGTCCAGCCGGCGTTGAATTCCTTGACCGCCGCCTTCAGCCGCTCTTCATTTTCCGGGCTGAGCAGCTTCTTCTCGTCGATTTCCTTGCCGATTTCGGGATGACTGGCCTCCATAAAGCGCCGGAAGGCCACTTCCCATTCCCGCATCTGGTCGACGGGGATCGTATCGGCCAGGCCGCGCACACCGGCGTAAATGGCGGTCACCTGATCTTGCAGCGACACCGGCTGGTACTGTGGCTGCTTCAGGATTTCAGTCAGGCGGTAACCGCGATCCAACTGGCGCTGGGTCGATTTGTCTAGGTCCGAACCGAAGGTGGCGAAAGCCGCCAACTCGCGGAACGCCGCCATATCGCCCTTCAATTGGCCGGCGACCTGTTTCATGGCCTTGGTCTGGGCATCGCCGCCCACGCGCGAGACCGAAATACCGATATTGACCGCCGGCCGGATGCCGGAGTAGAACAGGTCGGCCTCCAGATACAACTGGCCGTCGGTGATGGAGATGACGTTGGTGGGCACATAGGCCGACACGTCGCCCAGCAGGGTCTCGATAATCGGCAGCGCCGTCAGCGAGCCGCCGCCCTTGTCGTCCGAAAGCTGGGCGGCGCGCTCCAGCAGCCGCGAGTGCAGATAGAACACATCGCCCGGATAGGCTTCGCGGCCCGGCGGGCGGCGCAGCAGCAGCGACACTTGCCGGTAGGCCCAGGCGTGCTTGGAAAGGTCGTCATACACGATCAGCGCATCGCGCTTGGTTTCCATGAACTCTTCGCCGATGGCGCAGCCGGCGTAAGGGGCGATGTACTGCATGGCGGCCGGGTCGTCGGCCGAAGCCAGCACGATGACGGTATATTCCATGGCGCCATACTTTTCCAGGGTGCCCAGCACGCGCGCGATCTGGGCCTTCTTCTGGCCGATGGCCACATACACGCACAGCAGGCCCTTGCCCTTTTGATTGATGATCGTATCGATGGCAATGGCGGTCTTGCCGGTCTGGCGGTCGCCAATGATCAGCTCGCGCTGGCCACGGCCAATCGGGATCATGGCGTCGATGGCCTTGATGCCCGTTTGAACCGGCCGCTTGACGTCCTTACGGGCAATCACCCCCGGCGCGATGCGCTCGATCGGGCGAAAGCTGGTGGTTTCGATGGGGCCTTTGCCGTCAATCGGCACGCCCAACGAATTCACTACCCGGCCAATCATGGCATCACCCACCGGCACCGAGGCAATGCGGCCGGTGCCGCGCACCGCCATGCCTTGTTCGATGCCGCCGTAGTCGCCCATGATGATGATGCCAACCGAGTCCTGCTCCAGGTTGAAGGCGATGCCCATGACGCCATTGCCAAACTGCACCAGTTCCTGCGCCTGAACGGCCCCCAGGCCTTCGGCCCGGGCAATACCGTCACCGGCTTCGGTTACGGTGCCGACGTCGCGTGTTTCGACCTGCGGTTGAAAGGCATCAATTTGTTTTTGAAGCGAAGCGGTAAGTTCGTTTACAAGATCGGACATGGCGCAACCAACCTCCGGTGAGGGGCACTGAGACGATTATCGACGCGCCGGACTGACCCGCCAAACTGCGGTATCAAACCGGGCGAGTGGTGCAGTGCTATATCGCAGCGCGCTGAGGCGCCGTTTTGTTCGTTTGAGACAGCCGCGGGTTCGACTTGCTATGAGAAATATACAAGAAACCGTCTCATTTGTCCAGTCGTTCACAAACGAAATCGGGCGCGGCTGAACTATTTTAGCCTGATTTGTCAGTTACGTCTTGTCGGGCCCAGGCGGCTGGCCGCGCACCCGGCCCTGCCCCAGCGCGGCGCTGCGCAGGTAAGCGGCCCATACGGCGCGCGAAATGGTGGCTCGAAAGCCGGCCTTTTCCAGGTAGTAGAGCGCCTCGGCCGTCGTGCCGCCGGGCGAGGTGACCTGGTTGCGCAGCCGGGCCAGGTGGCTGGGCGAATAGCGATAGAAATCAACCGAGCCCTTGACCGTTTGTGACACCAACTGTTCCGCCACCCGCCGTGAGAAGCCCAGGTGCACGCCGGCATCCACCAGGGCTTCCATAAACAAGAAAACATAAGCCGGCCCGGTGCCGGATAGGGCCGTGGCCATGTCCAACTGGTCCTCATTGTCGGCTTCAACTTCCTCACCCAGCGCACCCAACATCACACGCGCCTGCTCGCGCTGGGTGAGGCTAACGCTGGCCGCCGGCATCCAGACGGTTATGCCCTCGCCGATCTGGGCCGGCGAATTGGGCATCGAGCGCACCACGCTGGCATGCGCCAGGCCGGTGATGATGGTGTCGATGCGCGCCCCGGCCACGATGGAAAGCACCAGGGCATCCGACCCGATGCGGCCGCGCAGGCCCGGCAGAACGGCCGGCAGCACCTGCGGCTTGACCGCGATGACCACCAGTTGAGCGCCGGTGACCGCCAGCACATTGTCGGTGGTGCCGTTGATCTGAAAACGCTCTTCAAGCGCCCGGGCGCGCTCTTCGCGCGGGCCGGCGGCGATAATATTGTGCGCCTGGGCGATGTTCTTCTTGAGCAGGCCCTCGATCATGGCTTCGGCCATTGCGCCGGAACCAACCACGCCAATCCGGGCGTCAGCAAGCATGCGCGTGCGTCCTTTTCAGGGCCTGGAGAAATATTGCAGCGCCAGGCGGATGCGTTCTTCCACATCCTTGCCCTGGCCCTTGGGAATAGCTTGCAGCGCCGCCTGGGCCTCCACCACACTGTAGCCCAAGGCCGTCATCGCGCCAATGACCTCCGTATCGAGGTTGTTCACCGGCGCCAGCACGCCCAGACCGACCCCGGCGCCCAACTTGTCCTTGAGCGCAAAGACAATCTTTTCCGCGGTTTTGCGCCCCACCCCGGGCACCCGGTCGAGCACTTCAGCCTGCTCCTGGGCCACGGCGCTGCGCAGCACATCGATCGAGAGGCTGGAGAGCACGGCCATTCCCAGCCGCGGCCCTACGCCCTGCACGGTGAGCAGCAGCTCAAACAAGGCGCGCTGTTCCTCGGTGGAAAAACCATACAACGTCAGGGCATCCTCGCGCACGATCAGATAGGTGTGCAGGAAAACGCCCCGCCCGACCCCATCCAACTCGTCAAAAACCGAGGCCGGCACAAACACCTTGAAGCCGACGCCGCCCACCTCCACTACCAGGAAGCTGGGCTGCTGGGCCACCAACACCGTGCCGCGCAGCGAGGCGATCACGCCTGGCCTGCCTGGCGCGCGAGATACGCGCTGCGCGCGGAGTGCAAATGACAAATCGCCACCGCCAGCGCATCGGCCGCGTCATCGGGTTTGGGGATTTCAGTCAAGTTCAAGATGGCCTTCACCATGCCCTGCATTTGGGGTTTGTCCGCTGCCCCATATCCGGCCACGGCTTGCTTCACGTCGCGCGGATTGTATTCCCCGATGGACAGGCCGGCCTCAGCCAGGGCCAGCAGCGCGATGCCGCGCGCCTGGCCAACCGTCATGGCTGTGCTGACATTGCGCTGAAAAAAAAGCTTCTCCACCGCCCCGGTGTCGGGATGGTGGAGAGCAATGATCTTTTGGAGTTCGCGAAAGATGGTGAGCAAACGCTGCGGCATTTCAGCGCCGGCCGGGGTCAGGATCACGCCATAGGCAACGGCCACCGGGCCGTCATTCACGTCGCGGACCAGGCCATAGCCGGTCGTCGCCGTGCCGGGGTCAATGCCCAATACGAGCATCAATCAGCTCCAGGACGGCGGCCCGGCGGCAGCCCACGCCGGCTCAGGCCGCTTCCATGGCCGCGATGGCTTCGTCGCTGAATTCCAGATTTGAATAGACCGCCTGGACGTCGTCGAGCTCTTCCAGGGCTTCGATCAGCCGCATCACCTGCACCGTCGCATCCCGGTCCAGCTCCAATTTTTGGTTCGGCTCCATGCGCAGGTCCGACTCTTCCATTTTGATGCCGGCCTTGTCCAGCGCCAGCACCACCGCGTGGTAGTTCTCGGCCGGGGCGTAAATTTCAATCACCTCTTCGCCGGCCACCACGTCGTCGGCGCCGACATCCACCGCCACCTCGAAAATCTTGTCCGGGTCGTTGCCTTCGGCCGGCACGGCAATATAGGCCTTGCGCGTAAACTGCCAGCTCACCGAGCCGGCCTCGGCCATGGTGCCGCCGCGGCGGGTCATCACCGCGCGCAAATCGGCCACCGAGCGGTTGCGGTTGTCGGTCACCACCTGCATCAGGATGCCCGAGCCATGCGGCCCGTAGGCCTCATAGAGCATGGTCTCATATACGACGCCCTCTTTGTCTTCGCCGCTGCCGCGCTTAATGGCGCGCTCGACGTTCTCTTTGGGCATCGAGCTGGCGCGGGCCTTGTCCATGGCCAGGCGCAGCTTGAAGTTTGAATCCGGGTTGCCGCCCCCTTCGCGCGCGGCCATGGCAATTTCACGCGCCAAACGGGTAAAGGCCTGCCCGCGGCGGGCATCGGCCACACCTTTTTGATGCTTGATCGTCTTCCATTTTGAGTGACCAGACATTGCTAAAACGCTCCTAAATTTCCAACGGGGGGGTGGGCAAGGCTGCCGGCGCCGCCGCCTGATCGGTATGGGGTGGGCGCATTATACCATCGCCGGCCCGAACAGAGAGGATTTTGGTTTCGCGCGGGCGCGGCCGCGCGGGTGGAGCGGAGTGGTACATGGCACGTTTGCCCCCAAACTGAAATGCTCCCGTTTGGGGCAGACTCCTTGTGACCATCTCGCCGATATACGCACTCCGCCTGAACGGCACGCTGAATGGCGCCGGCACAAAGTGGCTATAATCAGCGGAACCCATGGAACCCAGCGAGTTACGCAGCCTGCTCAATGACGGCATTCAAGCCGTCAGAGCCCACGACCGCACGCGCGCCCGCGAGCGGCTGCTGCGCGTGCTGGAAGCGGATGAAAACAATGAAGCGGCCTGGCTGTGGCTGAGCGCGGCGCTGGATGATCCGGCCGACCAATTGATGGCGCTTGAGCGCGTGCTGGCCATTAATCCGCAGCATCCGCAGGCCATGGCGCGCGCGCAGACACTGCGCCAACGCCTGGGCCAGCCGGTGGCGCCGCCTACGCGGGTCCCTGGGACGGAGACCGAGTCGGAGACGAGCATCATCCGGCCGCAGGCTGAGACGACCGGCACGGTAGTGACCATTCTCGCCAGTTCCCCACCAATGGCTGCCGATTCGGCGCGCGTCCCGTCACAAATCGAAGTAATAATGCCGGACAACCCGGCGGCGTCACCGTCCGACACATTGCTCTCCGAGGACGACCCTTACCAATGTGCCTATTGCGGCCGGCAGACACACCCGGATGATGAGCGCTGCCGGTACTGTGGCCGCAGCCTGCTGGGGCCTGGGCAATGGCGCGGCGGGGGGTATTTGTATTTCGCGCTGTTGGTCGCCGGCGTCCAACTGCAATTGTCACTGATACAGGCGCTGGCGGCCTTCGTCGTCGGCATTTCTCCCCGATCACTGGCGCTGCTGCCTTTCGGATCCCTGTGGGTGAGCCACCTGCTCATTCCGGCTGTCCTGCGAACAGTGGCCTGGGCCATCGTGGTGCTTCTCATGCTCGGGGATTTTGAGGGCGGGTTTGGCGTCGCCGCGCTGGTGGCGGCCGTTGATCTGGCCTGGGCGGGCATTGGCTACCAGCTCGGCGTGGTGCCATCGGCAGCGGCCCAGATCAACGCGGCGCTAGGCGTAGTCATATTCCTGATCGGGCTGCTGGCGGTCATCAGCCAAGCCCAATCACGGGTGCGGCTGCGCGTGGTGCTCGATCGCAACCTGGATGGGGCCGTAATGCTGCATCGCCGGGCGTTGGCCTATGCCCGCCAGGGCAAGTGGGCGCTGGCGGCCCTGCACTGGCGCCGCGCCATCAGCCGCTCGCCATCCGAAGGGTTGTATTACAAATCCCTGGGCCGCGCCAACGTGGCCTTGGGACGCTATGCCGAAGCCGTGCGCGCCTTCAAGTCGGGAGCCGAAGTGGCCCCGGCTGACCGCGAGTTCAGCCGCCTGATTGAGACCGTGCGCGCACACACGCGCAGCAGTTAGTCGCGGCGGGCCAAGGCGGGCTGGCTACGGGGCAGTCACCGGATAGGTGTGGGTGTCCGTGCGGACCCCATCGCTGGCCTGCACTTCCACAATCATTGCCCCACCACCCTTGCCGCTGGCCGCCGGCAGAATAACCGTTGAGGCCGGCTGATCGACCGCCAGCACCTGCCAGCTTTGCCCGCCATCACGCGAAAGGCGCACGCTGTAGGTGACATCCGCCGAGCCATCGGCGAGGGCCCAACCGAGCCGTGTGCCTTCTGCGGTCGCGGCGTTCGCCAGGCTGCTGGCCAGCCTAGGCGCCGGCCCCAGCGCCCGACGCTCGTAGACAAGCTGAGTCCCCTGGTAAATGCGATAGGCGGTCGCGCCCGGCGCCGGCGGCAGCGCCACGCGAAAACCCTGCTGATCGAAACCGCTGTGCAGGCGATCAATTGAGATTGGGACACTGGCAAAGGATTGTGAGCGGAGCACGTTTCCGGCCGAGTCGAGCAGATCGAGGCGCAGCGGCCCGCCGGCCGACAAACGGGCGGGCGGCACGGGCTGCACATGTGCCGGGCCGGTTTGCCACTGATTGGCGTGGTTGAAGGAACCGCTGATGACCCAGGCGTCGGTCGGCGCCGCCTGGGCAGCCGCGTCAAATGGACTGCTGACCCAGCTCCAGGCGTCGAAGATGGCCTTATATGTATAGTCCGACGTCCAGGGCGGATTACAGTAGCTCATGTAGTCCCGAAAGGTATTCGGGTCGAGCAGTTGGCTTGTGACATTGTCAAAGCCCCACTGGCCGATGCTGGCGTTCGGATAGGGGTAATTGAGATCGCCCGTGACACCGCACGGCGCATGGTCGCGGCCAAAATTGTGGCCCATTTCGTGGGTCATGGTTGGGCTGGCCTGGTTCCGGTCACCGGGAAAACCGGCGAATCCAACGGCCGTTTTACTGCCGAAATTACCTTGACGATTGATCCACCCAATGCCGGCAATGCACCCGCCGCCGCAGCCGTCTGCTCCCACCGAGTCAACCAGTCCGAAATAAACCTTATGTTCCGCCAAATCTTCTCCGGGCATACTATGGAGCGTTGTGATCTGGTTGAGCAGGTTTTCCCAGCCGCCGCCATCCGGCGCGCTCAAGTCGCCATTGAACGTAACGCTGCCGTGCAGGGTGTAATTGATCTGTGACAAAGGATAGACCCGGATGGGCATCCAGGTCAGGTAAGACAGGTCGCCGATCGGCGGGTCGGTGGCGGGCGCGCCGGAGTGGGCATAGTGGACAGGAACAACAACGACATCCAGCGTTGGCGCGCCCTGGAAATTGAAAGACGCCTGGCCGCCGGGCGGATAGCGGTTGTTGCCTTCGTCAGTTTCAGTCACGCTGTTGCCGGGATCGAGCTGTAACACGTACGAGGTTCCGGCCACCAGCCAATTGCCGGGCAAGGTGAAGTTGAGCGTCTCGGCCAGGCTGCCTTCGCTTGTTGCGTCCAAAACAGTTATCGGCCCGGTGTCCAGTGAGTCTTGCGGGTTGCCGCCCACAAAGCGCGTCAACCGCCCGCTGACGCCGGGCTGCGCTCCCGCGCCCGCCAGGTTGACGAACACCCGCACCAGCGCCGGCCGACCCGCCACTTGCACGGTATAGGCATTGCTCAGGGTGATGCCCTGGATAATTTCAATGCGGTTGACCGATAGATCGACCACCGGCGGCGGCGGCGCCTTGAAGATCATCGGCAAAAAAAGGGGACCCGGCGGCGCCAAAAGCATCGGCAGGTCCAATTGAAATGTCACCGGACTGCCGGCCTGGGCGGCCGGCCGGGCGGCCAGCGCCAGAATCAAAAGGGCGAACCCCAGGCCCAGGGCCCGCCCAATCACGCCGGCGATCCGTCTGCGGCTCATGGCCTTGAAGACTGCGCGCTCACCGGTGCGCGAACAGCCTATCCACAGCCTCGCCCAGTTCGGCCAGGTTGCTGACCTGATGGACGGCGTCGCACAACGGCGCATATTGGGCCATATCGCTGTCCCCGGTGCCCCACAGGTAACTCTCTTCCGGGTTGAACCAGACCAGGCGCCGCGCGCGGCGCTTGATCAGCTCAAACAGATCAAGCCGCGGGTCGTTAAAGTTATTCCGGCCGTCGCCCAGAAAGATGACCGTGGTGCGATGGTCGACGGCATCCAGGAAGGTGTCGCAGAAATTCGCCAGGCTGTGGCCCAGGTCGGTGGCATAATAGCCGGGCGGGATGCGGTGCAACACCAGCGGGATGGCTTCGTCTGGGCGATTGCCCAAGAACTCGTCGCTGACTTCTTCCAGGTGATCATTGAAAGCGAACGAGCGCGCCTTGCCGACTTGATCCTGCATGTCGTACATCAGCCGCAGCATAAACTCGGCCACTGGCCGCATGGAGGTCGACACATCACAGATCAGAGCGAATTTCGGCTTGAGGTGTTTTTTCTTGAGGTGAATGTCAAAGGGCACGCCGCCGGTGCGCAGGTTGGCGCGCAGCGTGGTCTTGGCATCCAGCTTTCTGCCGTCGCCCTTCTTTTGGCGCAGCGCCGCTCGCGTGCGCAGGCGGACCGCCAGGCGGGCCACCAACAGCCGCAGCTCGCGCGCTTCGGCCTGGTTGAGGTCGTTGAATGGCCGCTGCATCAGGTCGTTGCCGTCTAGCTTTTCAGGCGGCCGCTCCGACATCTCGCGCGCAATGTTCTGGCCCACAAACTGCGCCACCTGCTCGGCCAGCGCATCGCGGTTGGCGGCAATCAGCTCCAGCACTGCCTGCTGGCCGGCGGGCGTCATGCCCATGCGCGCCAGCTCTTCCATCAATTTCTCAATCTGCTCCATCAGGCCTTCCAGGCCCATTTTACGCAGCATATCGCGCGTCAGCCATTGCTGCTGCTCCGGCCGCTGCCCGCGGTTGGCGCCGGACTGCTGGCCCATGCGCTCCATTTCCTCCTGGGTCGGTTGGCGGCCATTGGCCAGCATTTCCAGCAGCCGGCTCAGCTCGCCGGCCAGAGCGCGCATGGCGGCCTCCAGCATCTTCTGGTCTTCGGGCGAGAGCGCCTCGTCCGCCGGGATGAAGGGCGGGCCGCCCGAGCCAAAAAAGAGCGGGAACAGCTTGTCAAACAGGGGCTGATCGCTGCGTTCCTTGACCAGCGTGGTGCGCAGAGCGGCCTTAAAATGCTCACGATCCATCACGCCCATGTGCTCAACGGCCCGGAAGGCGTCCTGGCTCTCTGCCAGCGAAACCCGCACCCCGGCCGCGCGCAGACCGGCAATAAACTGAACCACTCGGTCATCCATCGGTCATCTCCACCCAAGCCTCTACCGGAATGGCTTTAACCTCCGAATTTCGGGCGCGGGCGGCTCGTCCCCGCCCCGGCCGCGCTCGTCGCGGTTCAGGCCGCGGCGCGCGCGCTGCAAGTCAGCCTCATGCTTCAGCAAAATGGACAGGGTTGCATCCAGTGTCTTGGGATCGATCGATTTCGCGTTCAGCAGCACCAGCGCCCGCGCCCAATCCAGGGTCTCGCTCACCGACGGCTGCTTCTTCAAATCCAGCCGGCGCAGCCGCTGCACCAGCTCCACCGCCTGTTTGGCCATGCTTGGGCCCAGCTCGGGCACGCGCAGCCGCACAATTTGCAGCTCGGCCTCCGAAGTCGGGTAATCGATGTAGAGATAAATGCAGCGCCGTTTGAGCGCCTCGGAAAGCTCGCGGGTGTTGTTAGAGGTCAGCAGCACCAGCGGCCGGTGCTTGGCGACGAGCGTGCCCAGCTCCGGCACCGACACCTGAAAATCGGACAGCACTTCCAGCAAAAACGCTTCAAACTCGGCGTCGGCCCGGTCGATT
The DNA here is from genome assembly GCA_043734225.1 of Anaerolineales bacterium. Classification (GTDB taxonomy): domain Bacteria; phylum Chloroflexota; class Anaerolineae; order Anaerolineales; family UBA6663; genus JAYTFQ01. The sequence goes on from JAYTFQ010000713.1 coordinate 16,584, forward strand.
TCGTCGACCAGCAGCGCCACCGGCTCGTCGGAGAGAATCGCGCTCAGCAGCGGGCGCGGCAGCAAGAAGCGTTTGGAAAAGAAGACGTCATCTTCCTCGCCCAGCCGGTCGGCCGCCTGCGACAGCGACGTGGCCCCAACCAGCAGCTCGCCGAGCTTGTCGCGCAGCAGCTGCGTGTACAGCATTTGCTTGGCATATTCCCATTCATACAGCGCCTTGGTCTCGTCCAGGCCCTCGTAGCACTGCAGCCGGATCAACTGGCGGCCGGTGGCCGCCGCCCAGGCCTTGGCCAGTTCGGTTTTGCCCACGCCGGCCGGGCCTTCAGCCAAAACCGGCTTGCCCAGTTTCTCAGCCAGGAACAAGACCGTCGCGATCTCGTCCGAGGCAATATATTGTTGCTTGCCTAACGCGTCGGACACATCACTCGTCGTCGTAAACATGCGCTGCCTTTCTACGATGGCTTCTCAGCCGCGCGACACCATCCAACAATTGTAATCCCATCCTACCGTCGGGCTACCCCGACAAGTGTATAGGGCAGGGCTTTTAGTCGCCGCGGGCCTACGGGACCAACACGGCCGCGCCGCGGATCTCGCTGCGCTTCAGCTTGAGCAGCGCCTCGTTGCCGCGCTGCAATGGCAATACCTCGGTCTCCACGGATATCCGCGCCTGCGTTGCCAACAGCATGATTTCCGCCGCGTCCCGGCGCGTGGCATTGGACACACTGCGCAGCGTGCGCTCGCCGTACAGTAAATTGTAGTTGATTTCGGGCAGTGGGCTCATGTGTATGGCATTAATGGCTAGCGTGC
>JAYTFQ010000714.1:0-1778 GCA_043734225.1 Anaerolineales bacterium
ATGGTGCCGGCGGTGACGGTGTAGCGGATGGCTTTGCCGTTGCTGGTGAAGGTATGCTGGGTGATGGAGAGCTGGTCTTTCGGCTCGGGCTGGTCTGCGGGTTTGGCGGGCTTGTCTTTGTCGTTGGCTTCAGGCATGGTTGGCTCCCCGATTTTGCTCGGCGGCTGGCGCCGGGCGGCCATGGAAATACCGGCTGGCCGCGCCCCAGGTGTTTGCTGGCTGCGATTGTAGCATGGCTGGATCGCGCGGCGTCTGGCCAGTTGGAACCTGCCAGCGCGGATCAAGGAGTAATATTTGTAATAATCGTATCGAGCCATGCTGTCGATGAAATCGACGGCATGGCTCAATACGATTCTTTCCACAACTTTCTGCGACGGGCCGAAGCGGCGGCCAGGGCTTACACACCAGCGGGCACTGCGGTCATATCAGGCCTCCAGATACTTGAGCCCGCTGCCGGTGTTGAACAGTACCACGCGCTCGTCCGGCCGCACCCAACCCTGCGCCACAAGCCGCGCCAGCCCGGCCAGGGTGGCGGCGCCTTCGGGCGCGGCCAACAAGCCTTCCTCAACCGCCATTTGGTGTTGGGCAGCCAGGATCTCGGTGTCGCTGACGGCCACGGCCGTGCCCCGGCTCTCGCGCAGCGCGCGCAGGATCTGCTGGTCGGCAAACGGGCCGGGCACGCGCAAGCCGGCGGCCAGGGTGGCGGCGTTCTCAAAGAAGGCGGCGCGCGGCGCGCCGGCCCCGAAGGCGCGCACGATGGGGGCGCAGCCCTCGGCCTGGACCGACACCATGCGCGGCAACTGCGGGCGTTCCAGCCAGCCCAGCCCGGCCAGCTCGGCAAAGGCTTTCCACATGCCCACCAACCCGGTGCCGCCGCCGGTGGGATAGACCACCACCTCGGGCAGCTCCCAGCCGAAGTGTTCGGCCAACTCGTAGCCCATGATCTTTTTGCCCTCGGCGCGATAGGGCTCCTTGAAGGTGGAGACATCGAACCAGCCGTGCGCGGCGGCCTCGGCCGCGGCGAGCTTGCCAGCGTCGCTGATGAGCCCGGCCACCAGCCGCACCTCGGCGCCATAGGCGCGGGCCTCGGCCACGTTGGCGCGCGGCGCATCCTGCGGCATGAACACATGCGCCGGCAGGCCGGCCCGGGCGGCATAGGCCGCCAGCGCGCCGCCGGCGTTGCCGGCAGTGGGCGTGACCAACTCGCGCAGGCCCAGCTCTTTGGCGCGCGAGACCGCCGCCGCCATGCCGCGCGCCTTAAAGGTGCCGGTGGGGTTAAAGCTTTCGTCTTTGATGAAGAGGTGCTTCAGCCCCAGGCCGGCCGCCAGCCGCGGCGCAGGCAGCAGGGGCGCGTCGCCCTCGCCCAGGCTGACCTCGTTGGCCGGGTCACGCACGGGCAGCAAGTCGCGCCAGCGCCACATGCCGCGCGGGCGGCGGCTGAGCGCTTCACGGTCCAACTCGGCGGCGGCGCGGGCCAGATCGTAGCGCGCCAGCAGCGGCGCGTTGCAGTTGTGGCAATAGGTCTGCACGACCTCGGCCGAAAAGGTCTCGCCGCACTCGGGGCACTGTAAGTCGATCAGATAGGACATGGGCGTGAGTTCCTGGGGGGATTGTAGGCCGGGGGGAGGTTTAGGGCAAGAAGCCAGCTTCCAGAAGCCCATTGGTGGCACAGCATCCTTATGAACTTTGACGATCAAGTGCGGCATTGGGGTTGCAAAAAGCCGTAAAAATGACGACTCTCAGACCCGCCGTTACCGGTTTTGGTCGTCAAAATTCAT
>JAYTFQ010000715.1:0-3756 GCA_043734225.1 Anaerolineales bacterium
CGGGCTGTGGCTCTCCGCGCTCAATGTGAAATACCGCGACGTGGGCTATCTCTTGCCCTTCATCGTCCAGATCTGGATGTATGCCTCGCCGGTCGCCTATCCCTCCAGTATTGTGCCGGACCGTTTCCGGGTCCTGTTTGGCTTAAACCCAATGGCCGGCGTCATTGAAGGCTTTCGCGCTGCCTTGCTGGGCACGCGCACCCTGGACTGGAGCTTGCTGGCCGCCTCGCTGCTCATCGTGGCCGTCCTGCTCTTCACGGGCGCTCTCTATTTCAACCGCAGCGAAGAAATGTTTGCGGACGTTGTGTGAGCACCTGGTTCAGACTCATGCGCCAGTTCCATGCCTGATACCGCCATTCGCGTTGAAAATCTGAGCAAGCAATACCGCCTCGGCGTCCGCGTGGCACATTACGCCACGCTGCGCGATCGGCTGTCAGAGGTGTTCAGCGCGTCAGGTAGAAACCTGGCTGCCATGGTCCGGCCTCGTGCGCCCACAGGCGGGCGGCCGTCTGGCTTGCGCGACGACATCTTCTGGGCCCTCAATGGTATCTCATTTGAAGTCGATCGTGGGCAAGTTCTGGGGATTATGGGGCGCAACGGCGCCGGCAAGAGTACGCTGCTCAAGGTCCTCTCGCGGATCACCAAACCCACCAGCGGCCGAGCCGAAATTCACGGCCGGGTGGGCTCACTGTTGGAAGTCGGCACCGGATTCCATCCGGAATTGACCGGCCGCGAGAACATTTACCTTAACGGCGCCATCCTGGGCATGCGCCGGGCGGAAATCGAACACAAATTTGATGAGATCGTGGCCTTTGCAGAAGTCGAAAAATTCATCGACACCCCTGTCAAACGCTATTCAAGCGGCATATACGTGCGTCTGGCCTTTGCCGTGGCTGCGCATTTGGAACCGGAAATCTTGCTGGTGGATGAGGTGCTTGCAGTCGGTGACCCGGCTTTTCAGAAGAAGTGCCTGGGCAAGATTGGCGACGTGGCCACACAGGGGCGGACAGTCTTGTTCGTCAGCCACAATCTGGGACAAATGGCGCGCCTGTGTGCCACCGGCATCTGGTTGGATCGCGGGCAGGTGGCTGGCAGCGGCGAAATCGGCGCGGTGGTGGCCGCCTATCAATCCGCGGCCGCGCGGCCGGCCCCTCTCGCCGAGCCTGGCCGGCCTGCAACGCCGGGTTTTAAATCATGGCAGTTGCTGCGGCCGGCCGCGGGTGAGCATACTCTGGCGACTGCTGGGCCGTTCACCTTAGAGGTTAGTTTGCAGGTTCGGCAGCCTGTCACGAGCGGGGTCTATGCGCTCATGCTGCGTTCAGACACTGGCCAAACGGTGTCCGGTTGGAGTCTAAAGGGCCTGGTGCTTGCACCGGGCGAGCATCGAGTTGTCCACGAGTTCGCCGGCCTGCCGCTCCGTTCTGGCATTTATCAGTGGTTTGCCAGTCTTTGGGATGGCGCCACGAAGGTGGATGTGGCCATGTTGCTGCCGGAGTTGAATGTGGTTGCTCGAGAATATAGCGACATGCACCCTGATTGGGCGGGTCTTCTCAATGCGCCCTGTACGATCACCTCCCAGCCCGCTGAGCCGGACACCACGCTTGCCGGCGAATCTCTGGCGTAGCCAACTCCCGTTCAGACTATTCCGTCGCCCACAGCCGGCATGCACATCGCTTTCGTGATTATGGCTGGCGGCGGAGCCGAAGCCTTCGTGCAAACGCTGCTGCCAGAATTTGAGCGCCGAGGGCATCGTGTGTCGGTTATCTATGGCCACTCGCCCCGGCCAGGTCAGGCGGCCTTTCCCTTGCGGGTGCCCGTAGCTTACGCCCCGGCCGGGCAATGGCACTACTATTTGGGACGGATCGTCAAACAATTCCATGCGTGGCCTCGGCGTTTGCGGTCGTGGGAAGTAAGCCGCGCGGCCGGGCGGGTCTTGGCGGAGATGGAGATCACGTCGCCGGTCGATGTTATTGACGTGATGGAAGGCTTACCGGTGCCACCGCTCCGCGCTCGCGGGCGAGTGGTGGTGCGTGCCTATGGATCCGACTGGACGGTCCGCCACTATTGTCGCGACGGCGATCGTTATGGCGATCGTTGGCTCATCCGCCAGGAAGCTGCGATTTTGCGGGCGGCGGATGGCGTTACAGCCATCAGCCAACATCTCGCCGCTCACCTCAGCCGGATGTGCCGTTTCCCCCTCGAGCGCATCCACATCACGCCTTGCCCGATAGATATTAAGCTGTTTGCGCCCGCCGGGCCGGCTGCCACCGAGTTGAGCTTGTTATCTGTGGGCCGCCTGGAACGGCGCAAAGGTATGGATGTTCTGGTGCGCGTCTTAGGCCAGGTGGTGTGGCCGCGCTACCCTACGCTCAAAGTCTATTTGTTGGGCGCCGCCGGCGACCTCACGCCAACTGAACTGCTGGCCCTCGCGCCGCCGCGCTATCAGGCGAACCTCGTTTTTCCCGGCTTTGTGCCGCGGCATGCCTTGCCAAATTACTACCGCCGGGCAGCGATTTATGTGGCGCCGACGCAGTACGAGACCTTCGGCTACACGATCTTGGAGGCGATGTCCTGCGGTGTGCCAGTGGTCGCCTGCCGTGTCGGGGCCGTGCCCGAACTGGTGGACGACGGTGACACAGGCCTTTTGGCGCCGCCGGCTGACCCAGCCGCCTTGGGCCAGGCCATTCTGACCCTCCTGGGCGATCCCGCCGGCCGTGCCCGGTTCGGCCAGCGCGCGCGTGACAAGGTCATCCGCCAATACGCTGTGCCGGACATCGCCGCCAGCATGTTGGCATGGTATGAGCAGGTGTGCCGAGTGCCATAGGCCGCGAAGATGCATATTGTGATCGCCAATCGCTGGTTTCCTCCGGAAGGCGGCTGGGGCGGCGTCGCCATGTACAATTATCAGGTGGCGCGCGCGTACCGGCAGTTGGGGCACGCCGTGACGGTGGTCACAGCGCGCCTGTCTTTGCAGATTCCGGCGACGCAAGAGCGGGACGGACTGCGTTATCGGCACCTGTTTGTTCGAGACGCGTATCCCTGGCGCCGGCTGCCATTCATTGGGCGCTATGTCCGACCGCTGCAGCAGCTCGCCTATAGCCGGCGGGTGGATCGCGCCCTTCGCCTGGTGCAGCAGGAGCAATCCGTCGATCTGGTCGAATTCGCCGAAGTTAATGCTGAAGGATATTTTTTTGCCCGCTCGGCGCCAGCCGCGGTCGTCGTGCGCTGTCATACCCCTAATTTCGTTCTCATGCGGCATTACACCCGCCAGGAGGCGCCATTCGACACGCGCGTCATCATTCACTGCGAGAAGGATCTCATTCGGCGAGCCCACGCGCTCACCGCTCCTTCGGCCGACATGGCGCGTACGATTGCAGCCGAGTGCGGGGTAACGCTGGCAGACATTGCCATCATTCCCAACCCGCTCGATGTTGGCGAGTTCGCGCCGGTGGATCGGACGCCGCGGCGTCCGGCGTCGCCGCTGGTCCTGTATGTTGGGCGCCTGGAGCGGGCAAAAGGTGTCGGAGTTCTGGCGCAGGCCATACCATGCATCTTGCGCGCGGTGCCACAGGCGCGCTTCGCCTTTGTAGGGGCGGATCGCCCAACAGGGCTGGGCCCTTCACAACGGGCCGCGCTTGAGGCGCAACTGGCAGCCGCCGGCGTGCGTGACAGTGTCGAGTTTGCGGGCCCAGTCAATCAGGCCGCATTACTGGACTGGTACCGGCGGGCTGATATTTGCGTCGTGCCGTCGCTGAT
>JAYTFQ010000716.1:0-2167 GCA_043734225.1 Anaerolineales bacterium
GCCGGCGCGCTTATGCCAGCACCTGCCCGGTGTATACGCTGATGCAGGGGCACGAGCGGCCAGAGGTGCGCGCGGCGTTGAACGGCGCGGATTGGGTGACGCCGGACGGCATGCCGGTGGTCTGGGCGCTGCGCGCGCTGGGCGCCGGCGGGGTGGGGCGCGTGTATGGGCCTGATCTGATGGTGGCGCTGAGCGAACTTTCGGCGGCGCGCGGCTATCGGCAGTTCTATGTGGGCGGCGCGCCCGGCGTGGCCGAGTCGCTGGCGCGGGCGCTGGCGGCGCGCTTCCCGGGCCTGAGCGTTGCCGGCACAGCCGCGCCGCCCTTCCGGCCGCTGGCGGCGGCCGAGCGTGGCGCGCTGGTGGCGCAAATCAATGCCGCTCAACCGCACATCGTCTGGGTGGGGCTGGGATCGCCCAAACAGGATCTGTGGATGGCCGAATACCGGCCCGATTTAGCGGCGCCGCTGCTGGTGGGTGTGGGCGCCGCCTTCGACTTCCTCACCGGCCGCCAGCGGCAGGCGCCCCGCTGGGCGCAGCGCAGCGGTTTGGAATGGCTGTTCCGGCTGGCGTCTGATCCGGTCCGCTTGTGGCGGCGCTATGTGGTCTACAATCCCCGCTTCATCCTGCAGTTGGCCTTGCAGTTGGCCGGTCTGCGGCGCTACGATTAAGGCGCGCCGCACAGCCGGCTGTACAACTGCCCGCTGGTCGAATGCGGCGCCTCGGCGTTGACCCGCACGAGAACATAGCAGGCGGCAGCGTGTTGCCCGGCCTCCATTTGCCATTGCGCCAACCTGGCAAAGCGCTGGTCCATCTCGGGGGTGATGACGGCGCGCGGCAGTTGTGGGATCAGCTCGGTGGGCAATGCCTGCCGGTGGTAAACCTGCCACTCCCGCTGTGTGTCCCCATAGCTGCCTGGCCCGTCAATGTTGTAGTCGCTGATGGCGCTGAACACAATGGAATACTCGGCCGTGGCGCCAGCGCGATCGCCGCGCGCCGCGCGCACATCGCCGGCCACCAGGTGCAGGCCGAGCGTCTCGTCCAGCTTCGCTACCGGCAATGCCAGGCCGGCGTCGATGGTGCGCTGCGCGGCGGTAACGTCCGGCAGCGCCAGGTAAGCGCTGGCTAGACCAGCATACGGCTCCAGGCTGTCCGGGCTGGCGGTCATGGCGGCCTGGAATAGCGCCACGGCTTGCGCTGGCGCGTTGGCCTTCAGCGCTGCCCAGCCGGCGGCTAAGCCAGAGTTGTCAGCTGGTTGATGTGCGCGCCAAGTATCGAGCACGGACGCGCGCTGCGGGCTTTGCTGCCAGAAGAGCGCGTTGGCCATTCTCGGGTTAAGATTGAGCGCTGTCGTGTAGGCCTCGCTGGCCAGGCTGGCGCTGCCTTGGGCCTCGCTAATCGCGCCGGCATTCAGTGCAAACAAATAGCTGCCCGGCGCCAGAGACCGAGCCGCCTGGGCCGCCGCGGCGTCGCCCGCGGGGCGCAGGATGCCGATCGAGGCTGGCACCACGGCCCAATACGGGTCAGAGCGGGCGGCCTGCTCCCACCAGGATAGCGCGGCCTCGATGTGGCCCGCGCGCGTTTCCGCGTAGGCCGCCTCTTCCCAATACAAGGTGAGGCCGGGATCATTCTGCGCGGCCTGTTCGAAGGCCGTCGCCGCCGGCTGCCATTGGCCGCCGGCGGCCTCGGCCAGCCCAACGTCATTCCAATAGGATGCGCGCAGCGCAAACGCGAAGACGGCCAATGGTACCAGCACGGCTGCGACCAGCCACAGCGGTGACCGCGCGCGGCTGGGCCGGGAGCCCGGCAGAGGCGCGAGCGCCAGCGCCGTGATGACCAGGACCAGCAGCGGCATGATCGGCGTGCCAAACAAGTAGTCGAATAGCTGATGAAAGAACACGCTCAGCAATCCGGCCATCAATGCTGCGGTTTCAACCGACCCATTCGATGCCCGCCACGCCCGCCATATCAGCCGCGCCGCGCCGGCTGCAACCACGATCAGACCGGCTAACCCCAACAGGCCGCTGCCGCAGAGGATTTGCAATAGGCCGCTATGCGCATGCGGCGCAAAGAAATCCGGCGGAATAGAATAGTAGTGTGAATAAAACCATGGAAACAGATCTGGGCCGGCGCCGGTCAGCGGCTGGCGTTTGAATAAGTCCCAGGCGAC
>JAYTFQ010000717.1:0-16029 GCA_043734225.1 Anaerolineales bacterium
CGAGGTCGGCATAGTCGGCCAGGCGCGGTTGGCCGTCGTCGTCCCAACGTTTCCAGGTGACAATATCCGAACGGTGGATGGCGACGATGGCCGGCACATCGCTCGCGAGGGCGGGGCGCACCTGAATCATAGGGCGAATATCAAATGACAAAAATGGCCAGCCGGGGTATAGTTTGGGAAATGCGCCTGGCGATTGCCGGCGCGCGCATCCGCATTTGCCGCCAGGAGAAACATGGAATCCAATTTCGCACCCGCCACTACCGACCTTGACCTTGATCTGCAAGAGCGGGTTACCAATGCCATTCAATCCCTCGATGTGCTGCGCGGCTCGCGCACACAGGTGGCGGTGACCGTCAACGGCGGACAGGTGACGCTGGCAGGCGTGCTGCAGTCACCCATGGCCGTGGCCGAAGTGGCGCACGCGGCAGCCGAGGCAGCGGGGAACTTGCCGGTGGTCAACCATCTGACCGATGATGCCACTTTGAGCAGCCAGGTGGCCGCAGCGCTGTCCATCGACCCGCGCACGGCCGCTATCTCGCCTGGTTATCAGGTGGCCTCCATGTATGGCCGCCTGACGCTGATCGGCTATTTCAACTCGGCGCAGTCACAGGCGCTGGAAGCCGTGGCGCACGGCATGCCGGGTGTGCGCTCGGTGACGGTCCAAACGCTGTAGCCGCGGCTTACAGGCCGTCCCAAATCGGCTGGAGCACAGTCATGGCCGTCGCCAGCCGTTTGGCGATGGCATGCAGGGTTTCGTCGCTGAATGGCTCGTAAGGCACGGTTTCGTAGACCTTGGTCCAACCACGGTCCCACTGCTCGGCCTCCCACTGCGGGCCGAGGGTGGCTTTGACCTCCACCAGGCGGCGCGAGAACCCCGCCAGCAGCGCCGAATTGACGGCGTGGTCGCGGCTTTCAAAATGGAGCCCCAGCTCCAGCTTGCCGCGCTGCTCCCCCATGTTCCACACTTCATAGTGCAGGTTCGGGTCGTGAAAATAGAACTGGCACAGCCAACTGCGGTGCGCGCTGCGGAACTTGCGCAGCCCGGCCGGCAGCTCGGCCCGTGTGGCGTCGGGCAGGGCGAGCATGAAGGAGGAGGATGTTAGGCGAGGCATAAGAATAAAAGAGAAAGAGAGAGATAGAGAGAAAGAGAAAGAAAAAGAAAAAGAAAAAGAAAAAGGGCTCTTCCGACTTCTGACATCCGACTTCCTGCCGGCTGCCTCCTGCCTCCTGCTTGCTGCGTACTGCCTACTGCCTAATGCCTACTGCCTCGTGCCTCCTGCTTACTTCCTCAATGTTGCCACCAGCCGCGTCGGATATTCAAGCAAGTTGAGGGCGTCGAAAATACTGCTGACCACGATATCGGCTTTGAGCAGGGTGACGATGGCCAGCCCCTCATCGCCCAGGACGGCCACGCCGATGGCGGCGGCGGCCAGCATCTCGGCGTCGTTAACGCCCTGGCCGATGGCCACGACGGACTCGGCGCCCAACTGGCGCACATAGGCCGCTTTCTGCTCAGCCTCGTCGCCGGCCTCCGCGCTGGCGCGGATGCGGGTGGCGCGCATGCCCAGCATCAGGTCGATGTTGTCCTGCTTGCCATAGGTGTCGGCCGTCAGCAGGTGAATGGTCAGCCGGTCGCGCAGCCCGGCCAGGGGCTTGGCAACCTTGTCGAGCAGCCGGCCGTCCTTGGCGAGCGTGCCGTTCACATCCAGCACGACATGCGCCAGGCGCAGGTTGCCCCGGTTGGGGATGTTCAACTCAATCATGCAGCGTCTCCTCGGCGGCCACCAGATCGGCGTAGGTCTCGCGGCGGCGCACCAGGCGGGCCTGGGCACCGTCCACCAGCACTTCGGCCGGGCGTGGCTGAGAATTATACTGCGAGGCCATGCTGAAGCCGTAGGCGCCGGCCGTGAGCACAGCCAGGCGCTGGCCGGGCAGCAGCGCGGGCAGGGAGCGTTCGCGGGCGAGAACATCCGCCGATTCGCAGATAGGGCCGACAACGTCGGTGAGCACTGAGGCTTCGGGCGCGGCCTGTTCCAGCGGCGCCACCCCGTGGTAGGCGTCGTACAGCGCCGGGCGCAGCAAGGTTTGCATGCCGGCGTCCACCACCAGCGTGCGCCGGCCGGCCACATCCTTGACGGCCTGGACGGTGGTGAGCAGCGCGCCAGCCTCGGCCACCAGGTAGCGGCCGGGCTCCAGGTGGACGCGCAGGCGGCCGGCCAGCGGGCGCAGCCGCGCGACAATGGGCGCGGCAAAGGCTTCGATGGGCGCGAATTGGTCTGTCTCGCGATAGGCCACCGGGAAGCCGCCGCCCAGGTCCAGCGTGTCCACGCCGTCCACCTGGGCGGCAAATTCCAGAGCCACCTCGAGCGCGGCCAGGGTAGCCGTGGGGTCGGGCACTTGCGAGCCAATGTGGATGTGAACCCCGCGCAGGTCGATGGCGGGAAATTCGGCCGCGGCCCGACGCGCCAGCCCTAGAGCACCGGGCAGGGGCAGGCCGAATTTATTGTGGGCCCCGCCGGTCTGGATGTGATGATGGGTGTCGGGCGCGACGTTGGGGTTGAGCCGCACGGCCACCTGGGCGCGCTGGCCGCGCGCGGCGGCCAGGTGGTTGAGCCGGGCCAGCTCATCGGCCGACTCAATATTGAACCAGCCGATGCTGGCCGCCAGACCTTCAACCAACTCAGCGTCGGTCTTGCCGACCCCGGCAAAGACAATGTGCTCCGGCGCCGCGCCGGCGCGCAGGGCGCAGAAGAGCTCGCCGCCAGAGACAATGTCGAAACCGGCGCCCTCGGCGCGCAGCAGGCGCAGCAGAGCCAGGTTAGCGTTGGCCTTGACCGCATAGCAGATGAGCGGCTGCAGCGGCGCGAAGGCCGCGGCCAGCCGCTGGTAGCGGGCGCGGATGGCGTCAGCCGAATAGACGTAGAGCGGGGTGCCAAACTCATCGGCCAGGCGCGCCAGCGGCACTGGGCCGCAGGCGAGCTGGCCGTTTGCGTAAGCAAAGGTGGACATAGCTGGGTTAGCGGGCCTCGACGACAATGACGGTAACATCCTCTGGGAACTCAGCCTGGCCGGATTCTTGGGCCAGGTGACGCAGCAGGCCCTCAGCCAGCCGCTCGGCATTGAAGCCATCGTACAGATGCAGATAGCGCGCAATGGCCGGGCTGTCGGCCAGCCGCAGCGCGCCGGGCGAGAGGGCGATATAGGCGTCGCCGCGCGCCAGGGCGAGCGCGGCCTCGGCCGGCAGCGGCCGCAGGGTAGCGTCGGCCAGGCGGAAATAGTGCCGGCAGCCGCCCGTGGCCACGGCCGACAGGCTAGCTGAGGCCGGATCGAGCGTCAGGCGCAGCAGCGCGAGCGGGGCGCTGCCCCACAGTGTGATTTCGGCCGGCGCCGCCAGCGGGCCAGTTTGGTCAACAGGCCAACCAGCGAGTTGGTCCCTTTGGTTGGACTTTCCTTGGCTAATCTTGGCGCTGACAACGAGATTCATATCATTCATTCGTCGGGCAAGCCCCCGCAGTGTGAGTCTACACAAGATAACATAGATATGGTAACATCCAACCCGGCTGCATCATTGGGTGCAGACTATTCATGCTGTCCGGACCGCGTCGCGCGTGCTCCCCTTTGGCCGGGGAAGCTGCGGCCGGGGCGATGGACCGCATTAGCCTAACGCATAAGGAGTATCCTCAATGGCCGCTATCTCAATGAAGGCCCTGCTCGAAACGGGTGTCCACTTCGGTCACCGCACGCGCAAGTGGAACCCGCGCATGAAGCCGTACATCTTCACCGAACGCAACGGCATTCACATCATCGATCTGCAGCAGACCGTGGCGGCGCTGGATACCGCCTTCGAGCTGGTGCGCGACACGGCCGCCAAGGGCGGTACGGTGCTGTTCGTGGGCACCAAGCGCCAGGCGCAAGAATCCATCCAGCGCGAAGCCGAGCGCTGCGGCATGCCGCATATTAACCAGCGCTGGCTGGGCGGCACGCTCACCAACTGGAAGACGATCAAAGACCGCATCAACGAGCTGAAGAAGCTGGAAACCCGGCGCGACGCCGGCGATTTTGAGCGGCTGACGAAGAAGGAAGGCTTGATCCTGAGCCGCGAGATCGTCAAGCTGCAGGACCGGCTGGGCGGCATCCGCGATATGAACAAGCTGCCCGATCTGGTTTACATCGTGGACGTGCGCCGCGAAGACACGGCCGTGCACGAGTCCAACATCTTGAGCATCCCGGTGATCGCGCTGGTGGACACCAACTGTGATCCCAGCGGGGTGGATTACGTGATCCCCGCCAACGATGACGCCATCCGCGCCATCAAGCTGCTCTCGGCCAAGATTGCCGACGCGGTGCTGGAAGGCAAGGCCCAGCGCAAGGAAGTGTCACAGCCCGAAGATACGGCTGAGGCCTACGGCGAGCGCAAGGACAAGGAAGAAGATCTCCTCGGCCCGGCCACGCTGGCCAAGATGCAGTCGGGCGAGCTGAGCTTTGAAGATGAAGCCGCCGCGGCGAATGCCGCCGGCGCGGTTGGAACGAACGGCACGGCGCCGGCTGAGGCTGATGGCGCGGCCAAGGAATAGGCGGAATGGAAATTACGGCACAGCAAGTCAAAGAGTTACGCGAGGCCACCGGAGCGGGGGTGCTGGATTGCCGCAAGGCGCTGCAATCTCACGACGGCGACCAGGAAAAAGCGGCAGCCTATCTGCGCGAGAAGGGCCTGGCGGCCGCCTCCAAGAAGGAAGGCCGCGAAGCCAAGGAAGGCATCGTTGAGCTGTATTCGCACGGCGGCGGCCGGGTGGGCGTGATGGTGGAGGTCAATTGCGAGACCGACTTCGTGGCGCGCACCGAGCAGTTCAAGACCTTCGCCCATGACCTGGCGCTGCACATCGCCGCCTCGGCGCCCAAGTTCGTGGACGTGAGCGACATCCCGGCCGCTGTCGTGGAGGAAAAGAAGGCCTCCGCCCGCGCCCAGGCCCTGGCGGAAGGCAAGCCCGAGCGCGTGGTTGATAAGATCGTCGACGGGCGGCTAGAGAAGTTTTACCAGGAAGCCTGCCTGGTGCGGCAGCCCTTCGTCAAGAATGAAGACCTGACCGTGGCCGATCTGATCAAGCAGACCATCTCCGCCATCGGCGAGAACATCATTGTGCGCCGCTTCGCGCGCTGGGAGCTAGGCGAAGCCGCCTAAAAACCTGAACCGGGTGACTGTCAGCACAGTCACCCGGTTTTTGTGCCAGGACTTGATTCGCGAGACATCTGGACCAAGGACAAACGTCGCATGCCCACTGCTATTTATCGCCGCGTGTTGCTGAAGTTGGGGGGAGAGGCGCTGGCCGGGCCAGACGGCCACGGCATTGACCCGGCCCGGGCCGACGAGATCGCGGTCAAGGTGAAGACAGTGCGGGAAATGGGCGCCGAGGTGGCCATGGTCATTGGCGGCGGTAACCTGTGGCGCGGCCGCGAGGGGCTGGAGCACGGCATGGAGCGGGCCATGGCCGACTATATCGGCATGATCGGCACGGTGATGAACGCGCTGGCGCTGCAGGATGCGCTGGAGCGGGCCGGCGTGGTGACGCGGGCGATGACGGCCCTGGAGATGCGCGCGGTGGCCGAGCCGTACATCCGCCGGCGGGCCATCCGGCACCTGGAAAAGGGGCGGGTGGTGATCTTTGCCGCCGGCACCGGTAACCCATACTTCACCACCGACACGGCCGCCGCGCTGCGCGCCATGGAGATTGACGCCGACATCGTCATTAAGGCAACCAAGGTGGACGGGGTGTACGAGGCTGACCCGAAGACCAACCCCGAGGCGCAGAAGTTTGAGAAATTGACCTATATCGACGCCCTCAACCGGCGGGTGAAAGTGATCGACAGCACCGCCATCAGCCTGTGCATGGACAACAACCTGCCCATCCTGGTCTTGAGCTTGTGGAACGACGACGACCTGGTGCGCGCCATGCAGGGCGAGGCCGTCGGGACCATTATTGGCAAGTAGGGGCGAAGCACGCGCAGCGGCCCCAGCGCGCTGGATACCTCCAAAACTCCGCGGGCGGTGCTTCGCCGCTACTTGCGTGTCCTGGCCGGGCCGAGTATCCTATAGGGGTCCCACCCGGCGCGCAACGCTGACCCCATTCCGGCCTTCGCGCGCCACCGGTTTTCGCAGGTCCTCTTTTCAAGGAAGTCGCCCATGATTAAAGATGCCCTCAATGAGGCGGAAGAACATATGAAGGGCGCGCTGACCGCCCTGCACGGCGCCCTGGCGGCCATCCGCACCGGGCGGGCCTCGCCCGCGCTGGTGGAACGCCTGGAGGTGCAGTATTACGGCAGCCCGACCCCGCTGCAGCAGTTGGCCACCATCAGCGCGCCCGAGCCGCGGCTGCTGACCATCAAGCCGTTCGATCCGGCCTCGTTGAAAGATATTGAGCGCGCCATCCTGGCCTCCGACCTGGGGCTGACGCCCAACAACGACGGCAAGCTCATCCGGCTGTCGATCCCGGCCCTGACCGAAGAGCGCCGCAAGCAGTACAGCAAGACCATGCACCACCGGCTGGAAGAAGCACGAGTGGCGGTGCGCAACGTGCGCCGCGCCGCGCACGATGATTTGCGCGAGTTCGAAAAAGAGAAGATGATCTCGGAAGACGAACTAGAGCGCGGCGAAACCGAGCTGCAAAAGCTGACCGACCGCTACGTGGAGAAGATCGACGAGCAAGGCAAGCGCAAAGAAGCCGAGATCATGGAGATCTGATGGAAATCGCCAAGGTGCCGACTCATGTGGCCATCATCATGGATGGCAACGGACGCTGGGCGATTGCGCGCAAGCTGCCGCGGCTGGCCGGTCACCGGGCCGGCGTGGAAAACCTGCGCCGCATCATCACCGCCTGCGTCGAATTTGGCGTGCGGCATCTGACGATCTACGCTTTTTCCACGGAAAACTGGGGCCGGCCGCGCGAAGAGGTGGATGGGCTGCTGTTCATCCTGAACGAGGTGCTCGACAAGGAGCTAGGCGAGCTGAACAAGCAGGGCGTGCAACTGCGCCACATCGGGCGGTTGGAAGCGCTTTCGCCGGGCTTGCAAAAGAAGGTGCGCGGCGCCATGGAGCTGACGCGCAATAACGACCGCCTGGTGCTGAATGTGGCCTTCAACTATGGCGGCCGGGACGAGATCATCCACGCCATTCAGCAGATGCTGGCCGACGGGATCAAGCCGGACGAAGTGGACTCTGACCTGGTGGGCCGCTATTTGTACACGGCCGGCCAGCCCGACCCCGACCTGATCATCCGCACCGCCGGCGAGTTGCGGGTGTCCAATTTCCTGCTGTGGCAGGGCGCCTACGCCGAATATTACGCTGCCGATGTGTACTGGCCCGACTTCGACAAGGAGCAATTCCGCCTGGCCCTGGAGCATTTCGGCCAGCGCGAGCGGCGCTTTGGGCTGATTTCGGAGCAGGTGAAGGCCGGCGACGCCAGCCATTCGGGTTCCTAATCGATGGAGACCGCGCCGGCGCTGAAGTCCGCGGCGGCCGAGGCCGACAAACGGGCTGAGCTGCGCGACCGGCTGGCCGTCTCCGTACTCCTGCTGCCTTTCGTCTTCCTGATGGTCCAGGTGGGCGGGCTGTTGTTCCTGCTCGCGGTCCTGGGCATCTTGCTCATTGCGGCCGTGGAGTTCGGCGGCTTGTTTGCGCACATGCATCAGCGGCCGTCCAACGTGCTGCTGGTGGCCGGCGTGGGGCTGCTGGTGGCCGCCGAGCAATTTCCAGCCCTCAACCCGTGGGGGATACTGCAGGCCCTGCTGGTGCTGGCGGTGCTCACCTGGCATCTGGTGGATTATGAGCGCGGGGCGCCGACAGCCGGCACCGACTTTGTGATCACCATGGGCGGCATCTTCTACCTGGGGCTGCTGGGCCGCTGTTTTGTGCTGCTGCGGGCCGCGCCGGATGGGATGTGGTGGCTGCTGACCGCGCTCGGGAGCGTTTTCCTGGCCGATACCGGCGCCTATGCCTTTGGCCGCGCGTTTGGGCGGCGTTTTATTCACCGGCCGTTTGCGCCGCGCCTGAGCCCTAAAAAGACGTGGGAAGGCTTTGCCGGAAGCGTGTTGATTGGCGCCCTGGGGGGCGGGTTGCTGGCCTGGTCGTGGCAGATCGCGGTCGGGCCGGCCAGCGTGCTCAACTGGCAGACGGGCACCTTGTTGGGGGCCATGGTGGGCGTGATGGGGCAGATGGGCGACCTGGGCGTCTCAATGTTTAAGCGCCAGGCGGGCGTCAAGGATACCGGCGCGGTGATGGCCGGGCATGGGGGCGCGCTCGATCGGATCGATTCGTGGCTGGTGGTCATGGCGCTGGCCTACTACTACACCCAGCTCCTGGCCGTCCTGGCAGTCGTCCTGCGGCGCTAGCCGCTGGCCAAGAGGTGACATGAGCGAACGGCCCGAGCGCAACCTGGCGTTGGAATTGGTGCGGGTGACCGAGGCCGCGGCCCTGGCCGCCGGCCGGTTTATGGGCCGGGGCGACAAAGAGGGCGGCGACCGGGCGGCGGTGGACGCCATGCGCCTGGTGCTGAACTCGGTGGAGATGGACGGCATCGTGGTCATTGGCGAGGGCGAGAAGGATGAAGCCCCGATGCTGTATAACGGCGAGACGCTCGGCACCGGGCGCGAGCCGCGGGTGGATATCGCCGTTGACCCGATTGACGGCACCCGGCTGCTGGCGTTGGGCAAAGGCAACTCGCTGGCCACCGTGGCGTTGTCCGACCGGGGCAGCATGTTCAACCCGGGTCCAATCGTCTACATGGACAAGATTGCCGTCGGGCCGGAGGCCAAGGGCAGCATCGATATTGAGGCCGCGCCAGCGGTTAACTTGCGCAGCGTGGCGCGCGCTAAGGGCAAGGACGTGCGCGACCTGACGGTGGTGGTGCTGGAGCGGCCGCGGCACGAGAAACTGGTGGCCGAAATTCGGGCGGCCGGCGCCCGCATCCGCTTGATCACCGATGGTGATGTGGCCGGCTCGCTGATGACCGCCTGGCCCGATTCGGGCATCGATATCCTGATGGGCGTGGGCGGCACCCCTGAAGGCGTGCTGTCGGCCTGCGCCCTGAAGGCGATGGGCGGGGAGATTCAAGGGCGGCTGGTGGCCCGCAGCGAGGAAGAGGCGACCCGGGCCAGGGCGCTGGGTTATGACCTGTCGCGAACGCTGACCATCAACGACCTGGTGCGCTCCAACAATGTGTTCTTCGCCGCCACCGGCATTACCGATGGCGAGCTGTTGGACGGGGTGCAATACTTTGGGGACGGCGCGCGCACGCACTCATTGGTGATGCGTTCCAAGTCGGGCACGGTGCGCGAGGTGGTGGCGCGCCACCGCTGGGACAAGTTGATGCAGTTTAGCCAGGTCAAGTATGATTGACGCCGGAGCGTTGAGGTGCTATAATTTTTAGAGTTACCCCCAGATTCTTTGGCGGTCCTCGTTCCCCCGATAACTTAGGCAAATTGACGAATAGTGCTCTTAAAAACTGAGCAAGACACAATGTGACGCCTCGGCCTGGCCGGTATGATGACATACCTGCCGGGCGCTCAGTCGTTCCTTTTTGGAGAGAAAGTCATGGACATTACCGAGCTGCAGCCCAAAACCCTGGAACAATTACGGGTCGTCGCCCGCGATTGGGACATTCCCGCCTACAGTCGCCTCAAAAAGGACGATCTGATTCTGCGGCTGATGCGCGCCAACGCCGAGAAACAGGGCCTGGAGCTGCGCGGCGGCGTGTTGGAAGTGGTGGAAGACGGCATCGGCTTCTTGCGCGCCGAGCACCTGATGCCCGGTCCGGAAGATATCTATGTCTCGCAGTCGCAGATTCGCCGCTTTGGGCTGCGCACCGGTGATATGGTTATCGGCCAGGTGCGGGCGCCCAAGGACTCGGAGAAGTATTACGGCCTGCTGCGGGTTGAGACCGTGAACGGCATTGATCCCGAGCAAGCCAAGAAGCGCCCCAGCTTCGAGTCGCTGACACCTATTTTCCCGGACGTTCGCTTCGATCTGGAAACCAACAAGAACATCCTCAGCCCGCGTTTGCTGAACCTGATCGCGCCGATTGGCAAAGGGCAGCGCGGGCTGATCGTGTCTCCGCCCAAGGCCGGCAAGACCACCGTGCTGAAGGAAGTGGCCAACGCCATCAGCCGCAACTATCCCGAAGTGCACCTGATGGTCACCCTGATCGGCGAGCGGCCGGAAGAAGTGACCGACATGGACCGCTCGGTGGAGGCGGAGGTGATTGCCTCGACCTTTGACGAGCCGGTGACCTCGCACGTGCGCGTGGCCGAAATGGCGCTGGAGCGCGCCAAGCGGCTGGTGGAGGGCGGGCGGCACGTCGCCATTCTGCTCGACTCGCTCACGCGCCTGGCGCGCGCTTATAACCTGGTGGTGAACCCTTCCGGCCGCACCCTTTCGGGCGGTTTGGACCCGGCCGCGCTGTACCCGCCCAAGAAGTTCTTTGGCGCGGCGCGCAACATTGAAGAGGGCGGCTCGCTGACCATTGTGGCCACCTGCCTGGTGGACACGGGCTCGCGCATGGACGACGTGGTGTACGAGGAATTCAAGGGCACGGGCAACATGGAGCTGCACCTGTCGCGTAAGCTGCAGGAACGCCGCATTTTCCCGGCCTTCGACATCGAACGCTCGTCCACCCGCCGCGAAGAGCTGCTGTTGGGGCCGGATATTACCCCGCGCGTATGGTTGATGCGCCGCATGTTTGGGCAGATGATCACGCCGCCCCCGAACGGCGCCGGCATGGATATTACCAACGCCACCGAGGCCATCCTCGACCAGTTGCGCCAGACCGACAACAATATGGAATTCCTCGAGACGCTCGGCAAGAACGGCGCGGGCGGCGGCGGCGGCCGGCACTAGGTATTATGTCCGCTTGACGCCCTTCCAGGGGGCCTGTTATCATCCGCGCGCTGCTCGTAACACGCTGACGTGGGCGGCGCCGGAGCTTTCTTTTGGCAACTGACACAAAACCAAATCCGGAGGTCCTCCCTCCCAGTAAACTAGGGCCGCGTGCGCTGCCGGCCGATTTGTGGCTGCGGCTGGCCAGCCATGGCCTGGCTATTGGGCTGGTGCTGGCCGCCATCTGGCTGGCGCGGGTCGATTTCAAGCAGGTGCCGGCTGTTTCGCTGCCGGCCGTGCTGGCCCTCACCGGCACACCGGGCGCCCAGACCACGGCCGCGCCGGCTGCCACGCCGACCCAGGAACTGCTGGCGCTGCCGACGGAATCGGGCCAAACCAACCTTGCGACCGATTTGACCCGCCTGGCCGACGTTCACACCATCATCCCCTCCCGGCCGCGCTACGATATCCAGCAGTACACCGTCCAACTGCACGACACGCTGTTCATCATCGCCGACAAATACAACATCAAGCCCGACACGGTGCTGTGGGGCAACCCGGCGCTGGCCGGCAACCCCAATACGCTATCGGTGGGGCAGGTGCTCAACATTCTGCCGGTGGATGGCGCCCTGCGCATTGTGCAGTCAGGTGACACGCTGGAAAAAATTGCCAGGGTCTTCCACAGTACGGTGGTAGATATTATCAATTTCCCCGGGAATGACCTGGACCCGACCAGCCCGGATATCAAGAACGGCGAGAACATCATCATCCCGGGCGGCTGGCGCGATGTAACCGTGTGGCAGTTGCCGGTGGTCAGCCGCGCCGGCAGCAGCAGTGTCAGGGGCAGCAGCGGCGAGCCCGGCGCCTGCAAGGGGCCGTACTCGGGTCCGACAGGCACCTTTACTTTTGTCTGGCCGGCCAACAACCACTTCCTGTCGGGTAACGACTACTCGCCCACCATCCACCCTGGCATCGACATCGCCGCCGGCACGGGCGCCCCGATCTATGCTTCCGACACGGGCGTCATCGTTTTCGCCGGGCTGAGCCTGTACGGCTATGGCAACCTGGTGATCATCGACCACGGCAACGGCTGGCAAACGGCCTACGGCCACTTGAGCCAGATCAACGTGTCGTGCGGCGGCGCTGTTTTCCAGGGCCAGTTGATTGGCCTGGCGGGCAGCACCGGCAACTCCACCGGCCCGCACCTGCACTTTGAAATGCGCAGTGATACCTACGGGCGTGTGAATCCGTGGTTGTATCTAGGCAAATAATCGTGTGGGAGTGTGGGGGTATGGGGGTGTGGGAGAATTTCTGATCCCCCATACGCCCATACATCCATACACCCACACATGACCTCCGAACCGATCCCCCAAAGGAACGAACCGACTGGCCTGGCCCGCATCTGGGCCGATCTAGTGGCGGCGGGCTGGCGCGAGCCGGTGCTGCGCTATGCAACGCATGGCGTGCTGCTGTTGGTGCTGGTGGCGGCGGCCTGGGCGCGCGGGTTCAATCTGGGCTTTGTGGATTGGCTGGCGGCGCGGGCGACGCTGAACCCGGCCGGCGCGGCCAGCCTGGTGGTGGCCGGCGCGCCGGGCGCGACCCCAGCGCCTCAGACGGACACGGTGCCCGGGATGCTCCTGCCCGCCAGCACAGGCAGCTCGGCGGATTCCAGCCAGGTTGCCCGTTTGGCCGATAGCCACACGCAAATTCCCACCCGCGGCCGGTCGGAGGTGGTGACCTATACGGTGGCGGCTGGCGATACGCTGTTCGGCATCGCCGACAAATTCGGACTGAAGCCGGAAACGGTACTGTGGGGCAATTATTTCGTCCTTAAGGACGATCCGCACCTTCTGTTTCCAAAACAAGTGCTGAACATCCTGCCGCTGGACGGCACCTATCATCAGGTGACCCAGGGCAACACGCTCGACAAGATCGCCACGTTCTATGGGGTGACGCCGACGGCGATCATCGATTGGCCGAGCAACAACCTGGACCCGACCAACCCGGCGCTGGTGCAGGGCAGCTTCCTGGTGGTGCCGGGCGGCCACCGTGAGCTGACCGCCTGGCAGGTGCCAACCATTAACCGCAGCGACAAAACCACTGCCGGCACAAATATCGGCCAGTGCCCGGGCGGCTATTCGGGCGCGGTGGGCAGCGGCAGTTTTGTATGGCCGTCCAATTATCACAATCTGTCGGGTTACGATTACACGGCCATTCACCACGGCCTGGATATCCGCGCCCATCTGGGCGATCCGATCTATGCCGCCGATAGCGGGGTGATCGTATGGGCCGGGCCAAACGCTTATGGCTACGGCAACCTGCTTGTCATCGACCACGGCAACGGCTGGCAGACCGTTTACGGGCACTTAAGCCAATGGAATGTCAACTGCGGCCAGAGCGTTTACCAGGGCAACCTGATCGGGCTGGCGGGCAGCACCGGCAACTCATCCGGGCCTCATCTCCATTTTGAAGTGCACTTCAAGGGCGGATCCGTAAACCCTTGGACAGTGCTGCCGCCGCCGTAAACGGTTACCCCCAAAGGGGTGTGCTTGGGCAGCGGCTGGCATGTTTGGTGCATCCACGACTCCTCATATGATCAATCTGCCTAATCGCCAGTTAGGGCGAAAGCGATCGCCGCGGGCCGGACTATGGCTGCTGCTGGCCGTGAGCCTGGCCCTGGCGCCGCTGGACGCCGCCTGGGGGGCGGGGCGGCCGCTGGCTGTGGTGCCGGCCGCCCCGCCGGCGCCGAGCGGCGTGGTCGCCGGGCCGCACGACACCCTGTCGCGCCTGGCGGTGCGTTTCCACGTGCCGGCGGCGGCCATTGCGCGCGCCAACCATCTGGCCGGCCCACTGACGCCATTGACAGTGGGCCAGACGATTGTGAACCCGCTGCTGGCGCCCGACCCTGACCAGCGGCAAATTGCCCCGCCGCACGCCCAACTGCTGGCGGCCTTGCCGCCGCCAGCCCAGCTCAACCATCTGGGCACGCCGCGGGTGGTGCTGGCCGACTATATGATGTGGTACGCGCCCTCGACCTTTGACGGCTCCCAGACCTTCGATATCCCGGCTGCTGGCCCGTATGACTCTGGAGACCTGAGCACCATCCAGCGCCAACTGGCTGAAGCCAAGCGCGCCTGCCTGGATGGTTTTACCGCGCATTGGTTCGGCCCGCAGGACCCGGTGACGACAACGGGCTTCGACAAGCTGCTGAAGATGTCGGCCACGACCAATATGCAGCATGCGCTGGTGCTGCTGACCAATTCCTGGCCGAATGCCGACGAACAGAGCATGATCACGGCCATTCAATATGCCAGGGACCACTGGGTCAATGACCCGCACTACCTCAAACTGGGCGGCCGGCCGCTGCTGCTGTTCACGGATATGAGCCGGCTGTGGGGTGGGGCGGACGGCCAGGCGGCGCTGCTGGGCTGGCAGCGCATCCGCGCCGCCACCGACCCCGATCACAAGATGATCTGGATGGCCGAGGGCCTGTACGCGCTGTATAGTCCGCTTTTTGACGGCTTGTATGTGTACCGCATCGATCATCGCGACTATCCCCAGTCGTGGCTGAAGCAGCCGCGTTTTGCCAATGCCTTGCGCGGGGTGGAGGCGCAGGGCAATTTGCCCATTGGCGGCCTGTATTGGGCCGATACCATCGCGCCCGGGTACGACGACACGCATTCGGTCAACGCCATCTTCGACGTGCGCTCGCCGCAGCCGACCTTTGCGCGCGATCGGCGCGACGGCGCCTACTACGACGACACCTTCGCGGTCACCGCGCAGAGCAACGGCGACTTTCTCCTGGTTAAGTCATACAACGAGTGGGTGGAGGGCACGGCCATCGAGCCGAGCGTCAGCTATGGCACCCGCTATCTCGACCAGACCTGCCAGTTCGCCAACACCTATCGGGCGCGCTAAATATCAGGAAAACCAAAAAGCGTGTGCCCCAGGCGATTTCGTCGCCCGGGGCACACGCTTTTTGGTTGTGTTTTTACTAAATCGCTTCCGGCAGGACGCTGGGCAGCGGTGTGTTCATCTCCCAGCGCCTCAGGCCGGGCCGGACGAACCAGATCAGCGCCGCCGCGGTGATGAGCAGCACCCCGTTGAGGGCGATGGCGCCGGGCGTGCCCAGGCGCTGGGCGCTGAAGCCGATGAAGAGTGAT
The DNA here is from genome assembly GCA_043734225.1 of Anaerolineales bacterium. GTDB lineage: Bacteria > Chloroflexota > Anaerolineae > Anaerolineales > UBA6663 > JAYTFQ01. Next base: position 15,028 of record JAYTFQ010000717.1, read on the forward strand.
GCGAACGGCTGCAGGCCGAAGCTGAGCATGACATAGGCGCTGAGCAGGCGGGCGCGCATGTTGGGCGGGCTGGAGACCTGCAGAAAGCCGTTGGCGGTGGTGAAGACCACCGGCGGCGTCAGGCTGGCCAGGAACAGGCCCAGCAGGGTGATTGGCAGCCAGGTGGAAAAGGCGACCGCCACCAACCAGATGCCCATCCAAACCACCAACCCGCCGACCACTACGCCGGTGCGGCGCTGCACCTGAGCGATGGGCACGATAAACAGGGTGCTCACCAGCGCGCCCAGCCCAGAGGCGGCCAGCAGCCAGCCCAGCACCTGCGCCTGGCCGTGCAGCACATCAGTGGCGACCGACGGCAGGATACTGAGAATGGTCAGGCCGAAAAAGGTTTGCACGACCACGAACAGGATCAGATCGAGCAGGCGCGACTGGGTGCCGATGAAGCGCAGGCCTTCCCGGAATTCGCGCAGCGGGTTGGCTTTGCCGACCTTGCGCACCTGGCTGGAGCGGACGACCAGCAGGGTGCCGATGACGAACAAAAAGCTGACCCCGTTGAGCCAGAAGGCGCTGGCGGCGCCGATGGCGCCGATGATGAAGCCGGCCAGCGCCGGCCCGAGGGTGCGGCTGACCTGAACGATCATGGCGTTGAGCACCACGGCCCGGCGCACTTCGCCCATGCCGGTCATGTCGCCGATGAAGGCTTGCTGCGAGGGCATATCCAGCGCGGTGACGGTGCCCAGCAGGACGCTCAGGATGTAAACATGCCACAGCTGCACCAACTGCAGTTGGGTGAGCAGCGCCAGGACAAAGGCCAACATCATCGCCACGACCTGGGTGCCGATGAGCAGCTTGCGGCGGTCTAGCCGGTCGGCCCACACGCCGGCCCAAGGGCCAAAGATTAAGATGGGCAGCGTGCCGAGCATGCCGGCAACACCCAGCGCAAGGGTGGAATGGCTGATCTGCCATACCACCCAGCCCTGGGCGGTCAATTGCAGCCAGGTG
>JAYTFQ010000718.1:0-6451 GCA_043734225.1 Anaerolineales bacterium
AATTGGATGCCGGGGTCAGACGAGCGTCTGACCCCGGCATCCAATTCGGCCAAAACATCCTTGATTACATTGTGCGCGGCGAAGTGTCTGCGCCCCCCGGCTGGGTCGTTACCAAAATAGCCAGGCTGGCGAAGCGTCTGGGCCAGTCGCCCGACGTGGTCCGTGCAGGTGGCCGTGTATCGGCGCGCGGCCAGGAGTTGGACGGATGCCCACCCATATTGAATCTGTGTTGCCGCGCTGCCAACCGGAACACGTCGACATCGCCGCGTCGGTTGTTGTGCAATTTGTCGAAGCGCTTGAAAGTCAGATGCATGAAATGCACAGCTTCATGCTGCTGCGGCATGGTCAGGTCTTCGCTGAAGGCTGGTGGTCGCCTTATAAACCTGAATATCCCCACCTGATGTTTTCAGTGAGCAAGAGTTTTACCTCGACCGCCGTCGGTATGGCTGTGGCCGAAGGACGCTTGTCGCTCGATGAGCGCGTGCTCGCCTTTTTTCCCGATGAAAAGCCGAAGCAGGCCAGTGAGTTTCTTGACCTGATGTCGGTCCGGCATCTGCTGACGATGACGACCGGTCATGCGGTCGATACCTGGCCGTTTCTGGTTGAACGCTCCGATGGCAACTGGATCAAGGCATTTTTGGAAGTGCCCGTGGTCCACCCGCCAGGTGCCTACTTTCTCTACAATACCGGGGCGACCTATATCCTGGCGGCGCTTGTAGAGAAGACCACCGGGATGAAGCTTATCGATTATTTGCGACCGCGTCTTTTCGACCCGCTCGGAATCCAGAACGCGACCTGGCAAGAATCGCCGCAAGGGATCGCCATCGGCGGCTATGGCTTGAGCCTCACCACCGAGGGCCTGGCCCGCTTCGGTCAACTGTATCTGCAAAAGGGGCGGTGGGGTGATCGCCAGCTTCTGCCCGAGGCCTGGGTCGAGGCCGCAACTGCTGCTCAAATTGCAGGCAGCGCCAGCACTGGCCAAAGCGACTGGACACAAGGCTATGGCTACCAGTTCTGGCGCTGCCGGCACGCGGCGTATCAGGCCAGCGGCGTGTTTGGCCAGAGCTGTATCGTCATGCCTGAACAGGATGCTGTGCTTGCCTTCACCGCTGGCATTGATGTGCTTGAGGTGCAGCAATTGCTCGACATTGTTTGGAAGGTGCTGCTTCCCGCGCTTGAACTCGAACAACTGGCTGAAGGCCCCGCACCCCAAGGCGCGCTGGTAAATAAGCTGTCCGGTTTGACGCTGGCTCCCAGCCCGAACCAGGCCGCCTTCCCAATACCGTCACGCGATCAGGGTGGAACCTATGCCGTCAATGCCAATCCGCTGAATATCGAGACCATCGCCCTGAATTTTACTCAAACTGACTGCAGCGTGAGAATCAAGCGGCCAGCTGGCGAGGAGAGCGTCCTCTGTGGTTACAGCGAGTGGCGCTGCGGTCAAATCAGTCTGTTTAACCAGCCGTGGCTGTCCGACGAGCCAACGCCAGTGGCTGTCAGCGGCGCGTGGATCGGCGCAGACTGCTTTACGATGACAGTCCGGCTCATCGAAACGCCATTTTCCCACACACTTATTTATCATTTCATCGACAATGAACTGCTGCTCGAAATTAAGGTCAACGTCACGCTGGAGGCGCCAAAACCGCTGTTGCTTACGGCACATCGATTGTGACGTGTGGCTAATTCCCCCAACCCCGTCCGGGCCATTCCTTCAATGAATGTCGAGATGGCCCAGCAGGGTGGCGACAGGCCCCGGCGAATGGAATAGACTGACGTTCGAGAATGGATGTGCGGCCGAAAGGCCGGGTCGCTGCCTCAGTCCTCTCTCAACTGAGGCGGCCGTAGAGGGCCTGGTGACTCCTCCCCACCAGGCCCTCGCTTTTTTAAGTAAAAACGCGCGTCGGGGCGTTGAACATGAACGCCCCACACGCCCAAACCCCCACACGCCCCTCATCCCTATGGCCCAAACGGGTGATACGCCCGAATGGCCCGCCCTCGGGGTGACATAGTGCTAGGCCTCGCCTAAACTAACACTCACTCAAAAATGGCTGCACCGAATCGCCGTGAGGTGTCCTTTGCCAGATATTGATCGCCGCTCGCCGTTTGCGCCCCAGTTCGATCGCGGTGGCTGCGGCATTGGTTTTGTGGCCGACCAGTACGGCCACGCCAGCCACTCCCTGCTCCAGATTGGCCTGCAATCCCTGATCAACCTCGAACATCGCGGCGCCACCGACGCCGACAACAGCACCGGCGATGGCGCTGGCGTGCTCACCCCCCTCCCGCGCCGCCTGTTTGCGCGCGAGGTGGAGCGCCTCACTGGCCGCACTGTTGACCCGGCCACGCTGGGCGTGGGCGTCTTCTTCCTGCCGATGGATGCGGAAGACGAGATGCAGCCCGAAGTGGAAGCCGCGCTGGCCGCCAATGGGGTGGACCTGCTGGCCTGGCGGCGCGCGCCTGTTTCGCCGGAGGCCCTGGGCGACCAGGCCCTGGCCACCGCGCCGAGCATCTGGCACGCCATCGTTCGCCCCGGCAGCAAGATGAGCCCGGCTGATTTTGAGCACCGGCTGCTGCTGGCCCGCAAGCAGTTCGAGCGCCAGGAGCGCGAGCACGGCGCCTATGTGCCTTCCTTCTCCAGCCGCACCATCGTCTACAAGGGCCTGCTGCTGGCGGCCCAGGTGCGCGCCTTCTATGGCGACCTGCGCGACCCCGATTACGAAGTGCCGCTGATCGTCTTCCATCAGCGCTACAGCACCAACACCACCCCCACCTGGCACAACGCCCAGCCCTTCCGGCTGCTGTGCCACAACGGCGAGATCAACACCCTGCAAGGCAACCTGGCCTGGACCCGCGCCCGCGAGCCCTTGCTGGCCGCCGACTTCGCGCCAAACGCCGCCGCCTTGCGCCCGGTCATCGACAGCCGCGGCAGCGACTCGGCCATGCTCGACAATGTGGCCGAGCTGCTGGTGCACGGCGGGCGCGATGTGCGCCACACCATGGCCATGCTAGTGCCCACCGCCTGGGAAAAGCTGCCCGATCTGCCCGAAGCCGTGCGCGATTTCTATGCCTTCCACGCCGGCCTCACCGAGCCCTGGGACGGCCCGGCCGCGCTGGTGTTCACCGATGGCGAAACCGTCGGCGCCACCCTCGACCGCAACGGCCTGCGCCCCTGCCGCTACCTGGTGACCGAAGACGGCCTGGTGGCCGCCGCCTCCGAAGTGGGCGCTGTGCCGGTGGAAGCCGACCGCATCCGGGTGCAGGGCCGTCTCGGCCCCGGCCAGATGCTGGCCGTGGACACCACCCGCGGCCTGGTGCAGGAAGATGGCGCCATCAAGGCCGCCCTGGGCGCGCGCCGCCCGTATGGCGCCTGGCTGCGCCACCCGCAGACCGGCGTCCGCCGTTTGCCCGCCACCCCCGCCCCCGAACCCGCCGCGGCGGACCCCGTTGGGGGGGACATCGTTGGCCCTGACCCTGTTAGGCCGGACCTGCCTGTCCGCCCCGCTGCCGCACCGCAAAACCCCGTCGCGCTGCAGGCCGCCTTCGGCTACACCAGCGAAGAGCTGGTCACCGTCCTGCGGCCGATGGTCGAAAACAAGGCCGAAGCCATCGGCTCGATGGGCGATGACACGCCGCTGGCCATCCTGTCGGACAAGCCGCGCCCGCTGTTCGCCTACTTCCGCCAGCGCTTCGCCGAGGTCAGCAACCCGCCCATTGACCCGCTGCGCGAAGACCTGGTCATGTCGCTCAAGGCCCGCCTGGGCACGCGCGGCAACTTCCTCAGCGAAGGCCCCGAGCAGGCCCGCCTGCTGGAGCTGGATAGCCCGCTGCTGACCGATGAGGCCCTGGCCGCGCTGCGCGCCGACGCCGAGCTGCACCCCACCACCCTCTCCACCCTGTTCCCGGTCGCCGAAGGTGAGGCCGGTTTTGCAGGTGCGCTCGTACACCTGCAAGCAGCAGCTGAGGTCGCTGTGCGCGGCGGCGCCGAAGTGCTCATCCTCAGCGACCGCGGCCTGGATGCCGAACACTGCTTCATCCCCTCCGCGCTGGCCGTGGGCGCCATCCACAACCACCTGCTGCGCACCGATCTGCGCACCCAGGCGGACCTGGTGGTTGAGACCGGCGAGGCGCGCGAGGTGCATCATTTCGCGGTGCTGGTCGGCTACAGCGCCGCCGCCATCAATCCTTACCTGGCGCTGGCCACCGGCGCCGAGCTGGTGCGGCGCGATCTCACGCCCGCCCAGGCCCACGCCAACTACTTGTATGCGGTGGAGCACGGCCTGCTCAAGATCATGTCCAAGATGGGTATCAGCACCGCCGACGCCTACCAGGGCGCCCAGGTGTTCGAGACCATCGGCCTGAGCAGCGACGTGGTCGACACATACTTTTCCGGCACGCCAGCGCATCTGGAAGGATTGGCGCTGAGCGACATCGCCCAGATCGTGCTGCGCTGGCACGCCTCGGCCTTTGGCGCCACGCCGGCCGCCCTCACCAGCCCCGGCTTCTACAAGTTCAAGCGCACCGGCGAGCTGCACGCCTACAGCCCGGTGATCGTGCACGCGCTGCACAAGGCGGTGCGCACCCCGGGCGCGCTTAACGGCCACTGGGCCGAGGGCTACGCCGCTTTCAAGGAATACAGCAGCCTGCAGCGCGCCACCGCGCCGGTCGACCTGCACGACCTGCTTGACTACGCACCCGTGCCCGAGCCGCTGCCGCTGTCTCTGGTCGAATCGGCCCACAGCCTGCTGTGGCGCTTCTCCACCGCCGCCATGTCGCATGGGGCGCTCTCGGCCGAGGCCCACACCACCATGGCCATCGCCATGAACCGGCTGGACGCCATGAGCAACTCGGGCGAGGGCGGCAAAGACCCCACCCGCTTTGGCACCGAGGGCGACGACCGCATCAAGCAAGTCGCCTCGGCCCGCTTCGGCGTCACCCCCGCTTACCTGGTGTCGGCCGACGAGCTGCAAATCAAAATGGCCCAGGGCTCCAAGCCCGGCGAGGGCGGCCAGCTTCCCGGCCACAAGGTCACCGCCGAAATCGCCGCCATCCGCCACGCCACGCCCGGCGTCACGCTCATCTCGCCGCCGCCCCACCACGACATCTACAGCATCGAAGACCTGGCCCAACTGGTCTACGACCTGCGCCAGATCAACCCGCGCGCCAACATCTCGGTCAAGCTCGTCGCCCAGTCGGGCGTGGGCACCATCGCCACCGGCGTGGCCAAGGCCGGCGCGGATGTCATCCTCATCAGCGGCAACTCCGGCGGCACGGGCGCCTCGCCGCTCAGCAGCATCAAATACGCCGGCATCCCCTTCGAGCTGGGCCTGGCCGAGGCGCAGTACATGCTCAGCGCCAGCGGCCTGCGCGGTCGCGTGCGGCTGCGCGTGGATGGCGGCCTGCGCAGCGGGCATGACGTGGTGGTGGCGGCCTTGTTGGGCGCCGACGAGTTTGGCTTTGGCACGGCAGCCGTGGTGGCCGAGGGCTGCGAGATGGCCCGCGCCTGCCACCTGAACACCTGCCCCACCGGCATAGCCACCCAGCGGCCCGACCTGCGCGCCAAGTTCGATGCCACCCCCGAGCAGGTGATGGCCTTCATGCTCTACATCGCCCAGGAAGTGCGCGAGATCCTGGCCTCACTCGGCCTGGCCTCGCTCGACGATGCCATTGGCCGCGTCGATTTATTACACCAGATCCGGCCCGAAGCCCGGCCCGGCGGCCCGCGCGTGGACCTCAGCCGGCTGCTGATCAGCGCGCCTGGCCCCGCCCGTCGCTACCTGGGCGACCGCAACGGGGTGCCCGCCGCCGGCAAGCTCAACGACCAGTTGCTACAGCAGGCCGGGCCGCGCGCCGCCGGCCTGCTCAACGACCAACTCCTGCAGCAGGCGGGGCCGCGCGCCGGCGCGCCGCTGCGCTTTGTCATTGCCAACCGCGACCGCACCTTTGGCGCCCGGCTCTCGGGCGAGATTGCCAGTCGCCTGGGCGATGCCGGGCTCGGCCCGGATGCCGCCATCGACGTGCAGTTGACCGGCTATGCCGGGCAATCGTTTGGCGCCTTTGGCGTGCCCGGCCTGCGCCTCACCCTCAGCGGCGCCGCCAATGACTACGTGGGCAAGGGCCTGGCCGGCGGGCGCATCGTCATCCACCCGCGCCCCGGCAGCCGGCTGCGCGGCAGCCTGACCGGCGGCGACGATCTGGCTTCGCCCGCAGCCGTGCTGGCCGGCAACACCGTGCTGTATGGCGCCACCGGCGGCCAGGTGTTCATCGCCGGCCGCGCCGGCGAGCGCTTCGGCGTGCGCAACAGCGGCGCCATTGCCGTGGTGGAAGGCCTGGGCGATCACGGTTGCGAATACATGACCGGCGGACTCGTTCTCTCGCTGGGCGGCGTGGGCTACAACTTTGGCGCCGGCATGACCGGCGGCATCGCCTACCTGTTGGACGACGGCCGCACGCGCGG
>JAYTFQ010000719.1:0-2487 GCA_043734225.1 Anaerolineales bacterium
CCCCTAACTGGGCCGGGCCGGCTTTTTGTGCCGGCGAGGCCCTGTTCGGGGAACTTGTCCCACGATTAGAGCGCAAAGTATTCCTCAAACCTCGGCGCCCAGCCCTCCGGCACGTAATCGCCGGAGGCTTTCGCCTGGTGATAACGGCCGTGATACTCACCGCGCGCGATCTTTTCCAGCGCGGCGGCGAAGGCGTCGATTTCCTCAAGGGTGTTGTACAGCCCGAAGCTGGCGCGCACCAAACCGGGCATCTCGCTGCGGTCATGGGCCAGCATGTCGTCGCGCACGCGCTCGGTCTGCTCCGGCGTCAGCCCCAGCAGATGCAGGATATACGGATGGGCGCAGAAGCAGCCATTGCGCACGCCGATGCCAAACTCATAGCCCAGGATAGCCGCGGTCAGAAAATGCGGCACGCCGCGCAGGTTGAAGGGGATCACGCCCAGCCGCTGGCGCGCCCGCGCTGGGTCCGGGTCGCCCAATAGCTCGATGCTCGGCAGCGCCCCCAGCCGCTGCAAGGCGTATTCGGTCAACTCGGCCTCGTGCTCGGCCACGGCTGCCATGCCCAGGCTCTGCAACTGCTTGATGGCGGCGGCCAGCGCCACGGCCCCCACCACATTTGGGCTGCCGGCCTCTTCGCGGTCGGGCGGGGCGCTCCACTCCACTGAGTCCTCCGTCACAATCTCCACCGTGCCGCCGCCGCGCAGGTCCGGCGCGCCGTGCTCGAAGGTGTCGCGCCGGCCGATGAGCGCTCCGGTGCCGTAGGGCGCATACAGTTTGTGGGCTGAGAGGGCAATGTAATCAAAGTGGGCCGGGTCGTCCAGCGCCCCCACGGCGACGGCCCGGTGCGGCGCCAGTTGGGCGGCATCCACCAGGATCTGCGCCCCGGCCGCGTGGGCTTTTTCCGCCAGGCGATGGGTGGGATTGATGTAGCCGGTCACATTGCTGGCGCCGGAAATGGACACCAGCGCTACCTGCCCGGCATATTGCGCCAGCTTCTGGTCAAAGTCAGCCTCGTCCAGCTCGCCGGTGGGTGCCACCGCCACGTGCACCACCCGCGCCACCGGCCGGTAGGGCAGGTCGTTTGAATGATGCTCCATCATCGACACCAACACCACATCGCGCCCGTCGCGGAATGGAAAGCGCCGCGCCAGCTTGTTGATGGCCTCGGTGGTGTTCTTGCCGAAGATGCACACGTGCGTGGCTGGATCGGCGCCCACAAAGCCCAGCGTGACGGCCCGGGCCTGCTCATAGGCGTGGGTGGCCAACTGACTTTTGAAGCCCGTGCCGCGGTGCACCGAGGAATACCAGGGCATAAAGGCCTGCACGGCGGCCTCCACGGCCCGCAGGGGCGGCGTGGAAGCCGCGTTGTCGAAGTTGATATAGCGGCCCAGGCTGCCATCCAGCCGCGGCACTTGCTGATCAACGGTGAACAAATTCGTGTAAGTAGTGGGGGCGGATGGATGGCTGCTCATGGTGTCTTTCTAGGTTAGAAAATGGTTTACTAACTTAGGACGGGCATATATGGCGAGCCCAGGCCCCACCTTGTCCTGTGGCGTGGGGTGAAGTGGGGCGGAATTTTCCGTTTTTGCCACGTCGGGAGTCTCGCAAACATGCCAATCGTGGGAATGGACCTTAAAACATTACCCTAACTATTGCGCCAAGTGGGGCATCTGATATATACTGTGGCAAGATTTGGGGCAAAGTGGGGGATTGTGGAACGCCGGACCTAATGGTTCGGCGTTCGTGAGTTAAAGGCGGAATAGAACTTATGTTCATGGGGGAGTACACCCATGCAATTGACGATAAGGGCCGGCTGACCATCCCCGCGAAGTTCCGCGAGGAGTTGGCCTTCGGCGCCGTGATCACACGCGGCTACGATAAATCCCTTGTCCTCTATACCGCTGAGGCCTTCAAGCGCATCACCGAGCGCGCTGAGACCCTCTCGCCCACTGACCCTGAAAACCGAGCCTTGCTCCGGCTCACCTATTCCGGCGCCAACGAAGCGGTGCCTGACCGGCAAGGCCGGATCCTGGTGCCGCCGTTCCTGCGCGACTATGCGGGCATCAACGGCGACTGCGTCATTGTCGGCGTCGGTCACGCCATCGAAGTCTGGAGCCAGGAAGGCTGGGCGCAGCAATTGCAGATGCTCAACGACCCGGCGATCAACGCCCAGCGTTTCTCTGGGCTGAACCTGGCGCCCGGCCGCGCCTGACGGACCGCATGACTGAGGCCAGGGGCGCACCGCGCCACAGGCCGGTTCTTTACCAGGAAGTGCTCGCCGGGCTGCGGCCAACACCCGGCGGCCGATACATTGATGCCACCGTGGGCGCCGGCGGTCACGCGGCCGGCTTGCTGGCCGGCTCGGCGCCCGATGGCCTGTTACTGGGCCTGGACCGCGATCCGGTGGCCCTGGCCGCTGCTGCTGAGAGATTGGCGCCCGCTGGGGAGCGGGTGCGGTTAGTGCAGGCGTCTTACACCCAGGTTGGG
>JAYTFQ010000720.1:0-2511 GCA_043734225.1 Anaerolineales bacterium
CGCGCCTGCAAGGCGCTCCTACAACGGCAAGCGGGACGGAAATGGCCGCCGTGCGACGGGCCGCCACTGGGCTTTTCCAAAGTCCAATGATTCTTTGCCGGTCTGTAGCGGCCGGTTGGGCGCTGCTCTCGCCGCATGCGCTGAGACTGCTGCGGCCTGGTCCGGCCCATCTGTTGGCACTTAAAGCCACATGTGTTGGGCCTTAAAGCCACATGATTTTTACCAATTGCCTGTTTTTAAAGGTTAAAGCCACACCCGCCACACCCGCCACATAAAAATAGGGTGGGTGATGAGCACCGCCAGGGGCCACATGCAATGAAATAGATGTCCGGCACTGCCGGCCTTTTCCACTTTTCCTGGACGCTTTGCGCCGTCGGTGCTTGGCGGTTGGACGCTTCGCGTGCCGCGACTCTGCGCAGCGCCCCTTGTGGGTTGTGCTCTTGTTGCTGCCGATTCAACCGCCCGGCCGGACTTTGAGAAAGCCATAACCCCCGCCAGATCGGCCATTGACACGCCTTTCCAATTCATGCTAGACTGCCCACGTTATCCGAGCAACATTATCCTTCCTGAAAGGAGGCGCATGGTGGTAGCGGCAATCGATAGAACGACCTTTGTCCCTGGCAACAGTGGTGTTCTGTTGTCGCTCCTGAGTGCGCCTGCTGGCTGACCGTTTTCGAGTCTTGAATCCTCGACGGCCACGGGCGCTTGTGCCCCGTGGCCGTTTTGTTTGTCCCCATCTCCATCTCCGGGCAGACAAGCGGACCAACTGGCTCTCTCAGCGCAGCGGCCACGGCTCACTACCGTGGCCGTTTTCCGTTACTTGCGCCGATTTTGAGCAATAGAGGTCCCAGCAATGTCTCTGACGAGTAATAAACTCAGCCCCGCCAGCTTCCTTGAAGATGACTCGGCGGTCGATCAGCTTAACCGGAGCGGCCGGCAGCGCTTGCGCCACCGCCGCAAAAAACAGAATGAACACATGGTGCTGGACCAGCTCCAGGCCCACGCCAGCCCACAGGCGGCGCCCGCACAGTTGGGCACCGAGGCGGTCTTCAATCCCACCTTCACCTCTAGCTTTCACGAGCGGGAGTGGATCCTGAATTATCTGGGCTACTTTTACGACGACAAGCAGATCACGGATGTGCTCTCGCGCGTGAAGGGCGGCAAAGAGGCTAATGTGTACTGCTGCGCCGCCCACCCAGGCACCGGGCTGGAATTGATTGCGGCCAAAATCTACAGGCCGCGTGAGTTCCGGCAACTGCGCAACGACGCCCGCTACCGCCAGGGCCGCAGCTATCTGGATGAGCGCGGTAAAGTCGTCCGCGATCAGCGGCTGCTGGTCGCCATCCAGAAAAAAACCACCACCGGCCAGGATCTGGTGCATAACTCCTGGCTGGAGCACGAGTTTCAGACCTTGAAGATCTTGCACGAGGCGGGTGTGGACGTGCCGCGGCCGGTGTCGCACGGCAACAACACGATCCTGATGGAGTACCTGGGCGACGCCAATCTGGCCGCGCCGGCGCTGCAGGCCGTGCGGTTGGATGAAGATGAGGTCCGGCCGCTGTTCGAGCGTTTGATGAATGATGTCGAAGTGATGCTCAAGCATCAGCGCATCCACGGCGACCTGTCGGCGTTCAATGTGCTGTACTGGGAAGGCGATATCCGCATCATCGACTTCCCGCAGGCCGTGGCCCCGGGTGAAAACCCGGATGCCTTCGAGCTGCTGGAGCGCGACATCCGCCGGCTGTGCCAATACTTCGAGCGCTATGGGCTACACAGCGACCCGAGCGCCATTGCCCGCGAGCTGTGGACGCGCTATGGCGCGGCGCGCAAGGAGCCGCTGGACCTGATGAACGAGCTGGCCGAAGCCGGCCAGGACATGCCATGAAGCCGGCCGACTATGTCCGCTATCTGCGGCGCTATCTGCGGCCGCAGGGCTGGCGCGTGGCGGCCCTGGCGGCGCTGATGCTGGGCGGACTGGCGCTGCAGTTGATCAACCCTCAGATCATCCGCTACTTTCTAGACACGGTGCAGTCCCGCGGCCAGGAGCAGGTGTTGCTGCTGGCGGCCGGCGGCTACCTGACCGTGGCGCTTCTGCAGGAGCTGATTGGCGTGGGCGCGGCCTACGCCGGCGAGCGGGTGGCCTGGGAAGGCACCAACCGGCTGCGGCACGACCTGGCGCTGCATCTGCTGCGGCTGGATCTGCCGTTCCATAAAACGCACTTGCCGGGCGAACTGATCGAGCGCATCGATGGCGATGCCTCCGCGCTGGCCAACTTTCTATCTCAGTTCTCGGTGCACCTGACGGGCAATGGCCTGCTGGTGGTTGGCATCCTGGCCGTGCTGTATGCCACCGATTGGCGGGTGGGCCTGGGCCTGACGGTGTATGTCGCCCTGACCGTGTGGATCCTGGCGCGGGTGCAGGATGTGGCCGCCGGGCGCTGGCAGCGGGCGCGCCAATCCGAGTCCGAGCTGCACGGCTTCATCGAAGAGCGCCTGGCCGGGGCGGAGGAC
>JAYTFQ010000721.1:0-15114 GCA_043734225.1 Anaerolineales bacterium
GCCCGCTGGCATTTCGCCTGGAAAGTGGCGTGAGGCGGCGGGATAATCCGGCTACAATTGATCCTTGAGACGAAGGTATCCCTTGCATGAAAATTGCGACCTACAACCTGCGCGCCGGCGGCAAGCGAGGCAACCGCGTCCACTGGCAGCGGATACTGGATGTGTTCGCGCCAGAGATTTTGCTGGTGCAAGAGACACAGCATCCCAGCGCTTATCTCGATCCGGATTTCTACGCCGCCAACGCCCAGCGCATCCACTGGCTGGCAGCTCCCGGCCGCAAATGGGGCAGCGCCATTTACGTGCGCTCGGGCCGGCTCAAGCCGCTGCCCCTCCCTAAACATAGCGGCTATGTCGTTGCCGCCCGGGTGACCGGCAGCGACTGGTCGCGGCGCACCGGCCGCCCATTGTGCGTCATCAGCCTGCACGTGCCGGCGCCTTACCGGCGCTCGATGAACGAAATCCTCGACACCGCGGCCGCCTACACGGACAGCCATGACCTGATCGTGGGCGGTGATTTCAACCTGGGGATCAGTGTTCGGCACCAGGCCGAACCCGTGCCTTCCGATCCGCCCTGGCTGCTGCAGCGCCTGCGGCGCGAGTTCAACTTGATAAACTGCTGGCAAACCGTCCACCCCAATCGCGATTTGGCCCAAACACTGCGTTGGGCGCGCAATCCCATCACGCCCTATAATTGCGACGGTATCTTCGTCCCCGCCGCCTGGTATCGCCATCTCGAAGTTTGCCAGGTGATCGCCAACCCGGCCTGGGACTTATTGAGCGACCATAACCCGGTGGTTGCCACGCTTGAGGGGTGATTCTCCGAAAAGATGGATACACCTGACCACGAAAGTCACCTTGCCCGATTTGGCGCCCAGCGTCGGCAACGGACGGGCAGGCCGAAACCGGCTGGCGACATTTGCGTTTGTATAATGTACCCATATAGCTTTCTCAAGAACGGCAAGCTCGCGGGGCCGAAGTGCCGCAGGCGGTTGAAACCGCAGCAACGAAGGCACAAAGCCCGCCTGCGCGGGCTGGTTGCGCTTTTTGGCGGTTGGCGTAGCCGCCAGACCCGACTTTGAAAAAGCCATGAATGTACCCATATGCACCGTTGACAGGGCACTAATTACGTTTTACACTACTTGAAGTCGAGTTTGTCGGTAGGCTTTGCCAGATTGCTGTCTGTCATGATCCGGTAATTTTGCGTCAAGGTGAAGGGGCAAGCTTACGCTTGACAACCTCAATCGTCTGGCTGATATTGGCGTGTCAACCAGCAAGAATCGCAAAAAACTGTCTCTCAACAATTTCATATGGCAGTGCCAGCCGTAACAGACCCTCGGATTAGCTGAACGGGGCCAATCTGTTTTCGTGATTTTGGCTTTTTACCAAGAGCTGGGCTCAACAAACAAACTGCAAAACGCAGTCGCACCAGACATTCTTCGAACTCGTCCAGCGAAGTCTCAAGTATTTTTGAAATGCCGCCAGGCACCGTTGTTAGTGATCGTGCTGTGTGGGATGAATGACCGAACAAATTTCGATTGGGACCGGACCTCCCTGCCGAAAAATACCTGATTACGCGCCGACCCTTATGTCGAAAGGGCGGAGCGCGCCTGCACTCGATTTATCCCCAGTACCCCAGTACCAATCGTCTTTTCATAATGACCATTTTTATAGAATATTTGGCCCTCTTCTGGGGATTACTCTTAGCGTTCCTGGTTGGCTACCTGCTGTTGCTGACGGTGGCAGCCGGGCTGGCGCCTCGCGTCACATCCGGCATCCCCGCGGCGACGCCCGCGCGATTCGTGATCCTCATTCCCGCGCACGATGAAGAGCGCCTGCTGCCTGGCCTGTTCGCCAGCCTGGCGGCCCTGCGCTACCCGGCTGACTCCTATCGCGTGCATGTGGTCGCCGATAACTGTTCGGATCGCACGGCGGAGATTGCCAACGCGGCCGGCGCCACGGTGCACGAACGGCACGATACCAGCCGGCCGGGCAAAGGCGCCGCGCTGCAGTGGTTGCTGGAGCGCTTGCAGGTTTCGGCCGAAGCCTACGACGCAGTTATTATTTTCGATGCGGATTCGGTGGTGTCGGAGAATTTCTTGCAAGTCATGGCGGCGCGCCTGGCGCGCGGCCAACGCGTGGTGCAGGCTTACTATGCCGTCCGCCAGCCCCAGCGCTCGGCAGCGGTTGGGCTGCGCTACAGCGCGCTGGCCGCCTTGCATTACCTGCGGCCGTTAGGGCGAATGGCGCTCGGGGCTTCTTCTGGGCTGAAGGGCAATGGCATGCTGTTCGCCGCGCCCGTGTTGCAGCGCCACGCCTGGTCGGCTTCAGTCACCGAAGATATCGAACAGCACATGGCCCTGCTGCTGGCCGGCGAGCGAGTTTTCTTTGCGCCGGACGCCACGGTCTGGGCAGAAATGCCGGACACACTCGCCAAATCAGAAAGCCAGCACCAACGCTGGGAAAGCGGCCGCCTGTTGTTGGCTCGGCGCTACGTGCCCCAACTGCTGCGCGGGGCGCTGACTGCCGGGCAGGCCGGGCGTCCGCGGCAGGCGTATGTCTTGCTGGACGCGGTCATGGAGCACCTGATCCCGCCCTTTTCCATACTTGCCGCCAGCAGCGTTCTGCTGCTCGCGCTGAACCTGGCGCTGTGGGCCGCCGCCGCCTTCGGATTAGTGGCCGCGCCCGGGGCGGCCGGCGCCCTGGCCGGCGTGAACCTCGCGCTGGCGGGCAGCTTGCTGATGGGGCAGGCGCTATATCTGTTCGCAGCACTCCGCCTGGTGCGGGCGCCGCGCGGCGCCTATTGGCAGTTGGTCTATGCGCCCGTTTACATGCTGTGGAAGGTCAGACAGTACACCCGAGCGCTGTTCAGCCAGACCCGCCAGGCCTGGGTCCGCACCACCCGGAACGACCCCCTATAGCCTGGCCTGGCAACTAACTGCGGCTAACCAACGCGGTCACTGAAACACCATGACAACACCTCCCAACCAACCCACCCTTCAACGACCGCCGCTCGCCGCCTCGCAGCCAGCTCTGGACGACCGCGCCCAGCGAATGGCGGCGTTTCTGGCGCAGGGCCGCTACGCCAACGCGCGCGCGCTGCAGCGGCTGCGCCTGACCCTGCTGCTGTGGGTCATTCGCAACAAGATCGCGGAAAACCTGAAGCGCGGCTTCGACCTTCTCTTCGGTTCGCTGGCGCTGGTGCTGGCGGCGCCCATCATGCTGCTGGCCGCCATCGCCATCAAGCTCGACACGGCCGGCCCCGTTATCTTTTACCAAAAGCGGGTCGGCAAGTGGGGCAAGCCCTTCGATTGCTTCAAATTCCGGTCGATGTATGTCGATGCCGAGGCCCGCAAGGCGGAATTAAGCGATTTGAACGAGGCCGATCAGGTGGTGTTCAAAATGAAGCGTGATCCGCGCATTACGCGGGTGGGCTTTGTGCTGCGAAAGTTGAGCATCGATGAATTGCCGCAACTGGTGAATGTGCTGCGGGGCGACATGAGCCTGGTGGGGCCGCGACCCCCGGTGCCCTACGAAGTGGCGCAATACAGCTATGAGCACTTGCAGCGACTGGATGCCGTGCCCGGCATTACCGGCTTGCAGCAAGTATCCGGCCGCAGTGACCTAACCTTCCGGCGCTGGATCGAACTGGACCTGCAATACATCAATGAGCAGAGCTTGCTCAGTGATGTCCGCATTCTGCTCAGCACCATTCCAGCGGTCATTTCCGGCAAGGGAGCGTATTGAGTTTTAGTCTCGAAGGCAATGGTATGCGCGAACTGGTAATCATTCTGGGTGTGCCGGTCGATAATTTGACAACCGCCGAAGCGCTGGACCGTTTGGAGTCCTTCGTGGAAACCGGGCGCGCCACCGGCCAGAGTCACCAGGTGGTCACGGTCAACGCCGACTTCGTGAAGAACGGCTTGCGCGACCCCGAACTGCGCTTCCTGCTGCAAGACGCCGACATGGCCACCGCCGACGGCATGCCGCTGGTGTGGGGCGCGCGCTTGTTGAACGTGCCGCTCAAAGGCCGCCTGACCGGCGCCGATCTGGTGCCCCGGCTGGCCGAGCGCGCCGCGCAAAAAGGCTACTCACTCTATCTGCTGGGCGGCGCGCCCGGGGTGGCCGATATGGCCGCGCAGAAACTGCGGGCCCGCTTTCCGGACCTCAAGATTGCCGGACAGTATTCCCCGCCGGTCAGCAGCGTGCTCGATATGGACACCTCGATTCTGATTTCCATTCGGGCGGCCCGGCCTGACATTTTGCTGGTGGCTTTCGGCAATCCGAAGCAAGAAAAGTGGATTGGGATGTACAAGAAACAGTTGTCGGTGCCGGTCATGATGGGCGTCGGCGGTTCGCTGGATTTCGTGGCCGGGATGACAACGCGCGCGCCACGCTGGATGCAGCAGAGCGGTCTGGAATGGCTCTACCGCCTGGTGCAGGAGCCGGGCCGCTTGTGGCGCCGCTACTTCGGCGATCTGATCATGTTTGGCGTGTTCTTCACGCGCCAGTGGTGGGTGATGCGCCGGGGCGGCGCCTATGCGGATATGCTGCCCGCCACCGATCTGGTCCTGACCGGCCGAACCGCCATCATCCGCGTCGCCGGCAGCCTGACCGTCGCCAATTATGGGGCCTTCAACACACTGGTGGAGCAGGCCCTGGCCGCGACGCCTTCCGTACTGATCAACATGGCCGAGACGCGCTTCCTGGATAGCGCCGCGATTGGCAGCTTGGTGCATTTCGCCAAGCGCGCCCGCGATGCCGGCGGCGAGTTGGCCCTGGTGAATGTGCCGCGCGCCGTGCGCACTGCCCTATCCATGCTGCGCCTGATTGAATTTCTGACCCTCTATCCCAGCCTGGACGCCGCCCTGGCGGCTTCGCCCTCCGGCGAACCCGCCCGCGCCGTGGCGATCCCCCTGAATGGCGCAGTGGCGGCGGCCCAGGGGCGGACCAATCAGTGGACTGTGGTGAAAGGCGCGCGCCGTTTCGACGCGGCCGCGGCGCCCGACATGATTCGGGTCGTGACCGACACGCTGGCCCAGCATCGATATGTCATCCTGGACCTCTCCGAGACCGTTATCCTGACCAGCGCTGGCCTGTCGGCCCTGGCCCATCTGAATCGGCTGGCCCAGGAACAGCATGGCGCCCTGCGCGTCACCGGCTGCTCGACGGATGTGATGCAGGTCATTAGTATGGTGCGCTTCGACAAAGTCCTGTCGCTGTATCGCGACATCCAATCGGCGACCGCATGAGCCCAACCCGCCACGGGACGCCAGTTCAATAATGCAGCCCATTCTGCTGGCCACCGGAGAAAATAGGTCGCTGGCGCCGCTAACCGACGAGCTGGCGCCCGCGCTGCTGCCCATTGGGCCCCAACCGGTGATGGCGCACATGATTGAATTGCTGGCGGCCCAGGGCTGGCGCCGCCTGCTGGTCAGCCTGCAACAACAGGCCGGCAGCATTGAAGCCTATTTTGGCCAGGGCGAGCGTTGGGGAGTGCATCTTGACTACATCGTCCAGCGGGATGCCCTGGGCACGGCCGGCGCGCTGAAATGGGCCGGCCGGATGCTGTCAGAGACGATCCTGGTCATCCCAGCGGATCGGCTGGCCGATGTGAACTTGGCGGCCGCGCTCGACTATCATCGCCGGCAGGGCCACGCCGCCACTGTCCTGGTTCCGGCGCCCGTCGTCGAGGGTCCCATCAAGCCGCAAAACGGCGCGCGGGCGCCGTCAGCCACGCATGGCGCCATCCAGCCAGCGGACGTTCCCGACAGCCTGGGCATCTACATCTTGGAACCGGCTGTGTTGGATTTGGTCCCACTCTTTACGCCGTTCGACATTCACACCCAGTTGATCCCGGCCGCGCTGAAAGCCGGCCTGCCGGTGGGCGCGTTTCCCGTGGCGGGATATTGGAACCGGCTGGCTACCTTTCAAGACTTCTCGGCCGCGCAAGAGGTGTTCATGGCGCGGCTCGATGGCCAGCCACGCTTGCCGGGAGAACATTTCTTCCCGCATAGCGCCTCGGTGCGCGGGCGAAATGTCGGGCAGCACATCTGGGTGGGACGCAACAATGCCATTCACCCCACCGCCCGCCTGGCCGGTCCGGTCTTTATCGGCGCCAACTGCCGAATTGGCCGCGACGTGGAGCTTGGCCCGCACGTCGTGCTGGGCGCCAACGTGATCATTGACGACGAGGCCACGGTCAGCCAGAGCGTCATTCTGGACAACACTTACGTAGGCAAGCTGGTGAAACTGGAACAGCGCCTGGCTCATGCGGACCTGCTGATCGACCTGACATCCGGCTCACATGTGCGCGTGGCCGATGCCTTCTGGCTGAGCGCCACCCACACCTCGGTGGACCAAAGCATGGTGCGGCGCGCCTGGGATCAGTTGCTGGCCGTCCTGCTTGGGCTGGGCCTCCTGCCGCTGGCAACGATTTGGGCTGTGGCTCTGTGGTTAAGCACCGGGCGCGTCTTCACCCGCCGGACTTATTTGCGGCCAACGCGGCGCGCGGACGCCAACCAGGCCGCGGGCGCGCCGCCAACAGTGACCGTGTTGAACTTTGCCTGCGCGCCAACGAACCGCCCGGCCGCCTGGCTGAGCTATTGGCAAATGCGCCTGGAGCTGGAACGCTGGCCGGAACTACTGCGGGTCATGACGGGCGAACTCAGCCTGGTGGGGGTTAAGCCACAGACAGTGGCGGAGGCCGGCCAGGCGACTGAGGCCTGGCAGCAGACACGGCGTGAGTTTGAGCCCGGCTTGACCGGGCTGTGGTACTTGCAGACAGATCCGGAAAGTGAGTTTGATGCAGTGTTAATCGCCGACGTTTACTATGGCGCGACGCGCAGTTGGCGCCAAGATATGGCGATCCTGTTTCAGACACCGGCGGCCTGGATCAGGCGCATCCGGCGCGCGCCGGCCGTTGTGGCCAGTCCCAAGACTGAGGTGCCGTTATGGAGTTAACGTTCAAAAACCAGCCGCCTGTGAAAATCCTGAACCTGTCAGGCAGCTTCACCAATACCACCGTCGCGCCAGCGCGCCAATGGCTGGAAGAAGCCACCACCGACCAGCCGGCGTACGTTGTGGTAGATCTGTCGGCGGTGCGCTTTATGGACTCGACTGGCCTATCCACCCTGGTGCATGCCCTGAAGCGCGCGCGCGCGCTGCGAGGCGATCTTCGGCTGTGCGGTTTGCAGCAGCCGGTGCGGATGATCTTTGAAATGACCCGCCTCGATCAAATCTTTGAAATCTTCAATCAGGTCGATGACGCCATTCAGGCCTTCGGCGTGAGCGAGCAACCTTGGGTAGATAAGGATGAGGGCTAAGCACCGTAATGGTCGACAACTACGATCTCGCCAAACTGCAAGTTGAAATTGAGCTGGCCAGGCGGGTGCAGCAAAGCTTGCTGCCCAAGGAGCTGCCGCAGCGGGCGGGCCTGGAAGTTTGGGCCGCCACGCGCTCAGCCTTTGATATCGGCGGGGATTTCTACGACTTCGTAGACACGCCGGACCGCCCGCTGACCATCGTGGTCGGCGATGTGTCCGGCAAAGGGATGGCGGCGGCGCTGTTCATGGCGGTGACACGGCGCGTGCTGCGCACCCAGGCCAACTTCCGGGCGGCGCCCTCGCCGCAAACGATCGTCCGCTACACCAATGCCGAGCTATACGCGGATTTCACCAACTCCATCATGTTTTCCACGGCCTTCGTCGGCCAGTATCACGATGCCCCGCACAGCTTGGTGTATGCCAACGCTGGTCACTCGCCCGTCATTTACTGCCCGCGCGGCGGCAAGGCCCAAGTCCTGCAGGCCAACGCCACTGCCCTGGGCGTGATTCCCAAGAGTAACGTCGCCGACCAAGAGCTGGTATTTCAGCCGGGTGACGTGCTGGTGATCGGCACGGACGGCCTGAACGAGGCCCGCAACGGCGAGGACCGCATGTTTGGCTACTACGGGCTGAAGACGACCGTGGAAGCCACCGCCCACTTGCCGGCGCACGCCATCGTGGCGGCGCTGTTCGAGGCCGTGGAAAGACACAGCTCGGGCGATACGGCGCAGGACGACCAGACCTTGGTCGTGTTGAAATACAACGGAAAATGAAAGTGACTGGCTAGCGGTCGGGGGGCCAAAACCAGATGGATGACGCCAACACCGTGGAACTAAACCTGCCTGCCCGCCTGGAAAGCCTGAGCGTTTTGGAAGCGTGTGTCACGGCCTTGCTCGGCCAGGAGACTAAACTGAGCGACCGCGAGGCGCGGACGTTTGAGGTCATCCTGGCGGTACATGAGACCTGCACCAACATTATCGAACACGCCTATGGCGGCGCGCCCGGCCGCGTGCGGGTGGCCTTTACATTCCTGGATGATCCGCGCCGATTGGAAATTGACTTCGACGACAGCGGCCTGGCCTTCGACCTATCGCTGGTGCAGACCCCCGACTTGAGCGAAGCGCAAACCAGCGGTTATGGCCTGTTCCTCATTCGGCGCCTGATGGACGAAGTTGACTACCGTTCTGAAGCGGGGAACAACCGCTGGCGGCTGGTCAAACGGCTGGAATAAGAAAGACATAACCTTGGATACGGAGAACAGATGCGGATCTTGCTGACCGGACACAAAGGGTTCATTGGATCGGTCATGCTGCCGATGCTGCTGGCCGATGGACACACAGTCGTCGGCCTGGACAGCGATTTGTTTGCCGGGTGCAGTTGGGCCGAGCCGGCGGTCCAAATTCCAGAAATCAACAAGGATCTGCGCGATGTGGATCTGGCCGATCTGGACGGGTTAGACGCCGTCATCCACCTTGCCGCCATTTCCAACGATCCGATTGGCAATTTAGATCCAGAGCTGACCTACGCCATTAACCACCTTGGCACGCTGCGGCTGGCCGCGCTGGCCAAGGCCGCCGGCTGCCCGCGCTTTCTGTTCTCGTCTTCGTGCAGCACGTATGGCGCGGGCGGCGAGGACTTCCTGAACGAGGCGGCCACCTTCAACCCCGTCACGCCGTACGGCAATTCAAAAGTCCTGGCGGAGCGCGACCTTGCCAAACTTGCCGACGATGACTTTTCGCCAGTCTACCTGCGCAACGCGACGGCCTACGGCGTTTCGCCAAAGCCGCGCTTTGACCTGGTCATCAATAACCTGGTGGCCTACGCTTATTCGACCGGGCGGATCTATATTATGAGTGACGGCACGCCCTGGCGGCCGCTGGTCCATATTGAAGACATTGCCCGCGCCTTCATGGCCATGCTGCACGCGCCGCGCGACGTGATCCACAACCAGGCGTTTAATGTGGGGCGTAATGAAGAGAACTACCGCGTCCGCGAGCTGGCCGAGATTGTCCACGAGCTGGTGCCGGGCAGCCGGATTGAGTATGCGCCCGATGCGGGCCCGGACAAGCGCTCATACCGCGCCGACTTCAGCAAAATCGCCCGGCTGGTGCCCGAGTTCCAGCCGACATGGAACGCTCGCCGTGGGGTCATCGAATTGTATGCGGTGTACCAGCAGGTCAACCTGCAGTTGGCCGATTTTGATGGCCCGCGCTTCAAACGCATTGATCACATCAAGCAGCTGTTAGCCAGTGGGCGGTTGGGGCCAGATCTGCGCTGGCGCGCGGTCACGCCCCACGGATCGGCAGACGCCCGCGCGCAGCAGCCGGCCGCGCTGAATACTCACTAATCGACAGGCAAACCTAGCGCATATGTTGTCGCCAGAGTCGACCGGTCGCAGCTTGCCCCACGCCCCTCAACCGCTGTGCCGTTTTTGCGGCGCGGCGCTGACCAGCACCTTCGTCGATTTGGGCCAGTCGCCGCTGTGCGAAAGTTATCGCAGCCAACAGCAGCTCAATCAGATGGAGCCGTTTTACCCATTGCACGTCTATGTCTGCTCGGCTTGTTTCCTAGTCCAGCTCGAAGCCTTCGTGGCGCCCGAGCAGCTATTCTCAGACTACGCCTATTTCTCTTCCTACTCCGATTCGTGGCTGGAACACGCCCGCCAGTATGCGGCCGCGATGGTGGCGCGTTTTGGGCTGAACCAGGACAGCCGGGTGGTGGAAGTGGCCAGCAACGACGGCTATCTGCTGCGAAATTTCGTGGCTTGGAAGATACCGGCGTTAGGGATTGAGCCGGCGGCCAACGTGGCCCAGGCCGCCCTGGCCCAGGGCGTGCCCACCCAGATCGAGTTTTTTGGCGAGTCGTATGCGCGCCACCTGGCCGCGGCCGGGCAGCAGGCCGACCTGTTGATTGGCAACAATGTCCTGGCGCAGGTGCCCGATTTGAACGATTTCGTGGCCGGCCTCAAAGTGCTGCTCAAGCCGCGCGGCGTGTGCACGCTGGAATTTCCGCATCTGCTGCAACTGATGCATTCCAACCAGTTTGACACGATCTATCACGAGCACTTCTCCTACTTCTCTTTTTTGACCGCGCAGCGGATATTTGAGGCGCATGGCCTGACGCTGTTTGATGTGGAAGAGCTGCCCACGCATGGCGGCTCGCTGCGCCTCTACGCGCGCCACGCTGAGGATGAGACCCGGCCGGTGAGCGCGGCCGTTGTCAGCCTGCGGGCGCGCGAGGAGACTGCCGGTCTCAACCAGTTGGCGGCCTATGCCCATTTCGGGCAGCAGGTGGTCGAGACCAAACGCAAGCTATTGGAGTTTCTCATTGGCGTGAAACGCGACGGCAAGACCGTTGCGGGTTATGGCGCGCCCGGCAAGGGCAACACCCTGCTCAACTATTGCGGCATCCGAACCGATTTTGTGGACTACACCGTGGACCGCAATCCGCATAAACAGGGCCTGTTCCTGCCAGGCACGCACATCCCTATCTTCCCGCCCGAACGGATCGCGGAAACCCGACCCGACTACGTGCTCATCCTGCCCTGGAATTTGAAGGAGGAAATCATGCGCCAGATGGCCCACGTGCGTGAATGGGGCGGCCGGTTTGTCACGCCCATCCCGGAAGTCAGGGTCTACCCCTAAATGCAATTTCTGGAACTGGCGCTCAGCGGCGCCTTTGTCATTGAGCTTGAGCAAATAGCAGACGAGCGCGGCTTCTTTGCTCGGACCTGGTGCGAGAGCGAGTTCAGGGAGCATGGCCTGGAGCCGCGCCTGGCCCAATGCAGCGTCTCCTACAATCGCCGCCAGGGCACGCTGCGCGGCCTGCACTTGCAGCTGCCGCCGCGCGCCGAAACCAAGGTAGTCCGCTGCACGCAAGGCGCCATCTACGATGTGCTGCTTGACCTGCGCCCGGACAGCCCAAGTTATGCCCGGTGGGTGGCGGTGCCCCTCAGCGCGGACAACCGGCGCGCGGTGTACGTGCCGCGCGGCTGCGCGCATGGCTTTCAAACCCTGGCCAATGACACGAACGTGGAGTACCAGATTTCAGAATTCTATGCCCCCGAGCTTGCGCGCGGCGTGCGCTGGAACGATGCGCGCTTTGATATTACCTGGCCGCAGCCAGTCAGCAGCATGTCAGCCAAGGATATGAGCTACCCAGACTTTGACCCAGAGGCATTTGGGGCGCTGGTCGGTGCCCAACCGGGTCTGGGATTGGAGCGGGCGGCCAGATGAACGGCGCGGGTGCAAGCGCTATATCTGTTTCGCCTGAGCGGCTGCCCTTGGGCAGGGAAATGCACCAACTGATGGCCGAGCTGTTTCCCATCTGCCGCAGCATTACCGGCAATGGCTTGCGCCAAACGCTGCGACGGCTGCAAGCCATCGTGCCCCTGGAGCTGCACGAGGTGCCGTCGGCCACGCCGGTGTTCGATTGGGTTGTGCCCGACGAGTGGAACGTGCGCGATGCCTACGTGAAGAATGCTGCCGGCCAGAAAGTCATCGACTTCCAGGCCTCGAATCTGCATTTGTTAAACTACAGCATACCCCTGCGCCAGACCATGTCGTTGGCGGAGCTCAAGCCGCATCTCTACTCGCTAAGCGCCCATCCAGATTGGGTCCCCTACCGCACATCGTACTACAGCCGGAATTGGGGCTTCTGCCTCAGCCAGCGCAGGCTTGAAACGCTGGCCGAGGGCGACTATGAAGTTTTTATAGACACCTCGTTGGAGCCCGGATTTCTAACCTATGGGGAATATTGCCTGCCCGGGGAAACCAACGCTGAAGTGCTGATATCGTGCCACTGCTGCCACCCATCACTGGCCAACGACAACCTGTCGGGCCTGGCATTGACGGCCATGCTGGCCCGGCAGCTCAGCCAGCAGCCGCGGCGCTACACCTATCGCTTCTTGTTTATCCCCGGCACATCGGGTCGATCACCTGGTTGGCGCTGAACGAGGGCCAGACCGTCAAGATCAAGCATGGTTTGGTGGTGACCTGCGTTGGCGACCCCGGCACGTATACCTACAAAAAGAGCCGTCGCGGCGACGCTGAGATCGACCGGGCGGCGCAATTGGTTCTGAAGCACTCGGGCCAGGACCACGAAATCATCGACTTTTCTCCCTACGGCTACGACGAGCGCCAGTATTGCTCGCCGGGGTTCAATTTGCCGGTGGGCAGCCTGACCCGCACACCCAACGGCCGCTATGCCGAGTATCACACCTCGGCCGATAACCTGGAACTAGTACGGCCAGACTGCCTGGAAGAATCCCTGGCGATGTATTTTGCCGTGATTGACGTGCTTGAAAAAAACAAAATGTATATGAATACCAACCCCAAATGCGAGCCGCAGCTCGGGCGGCGCGGGCTGTACGCCGCCATCGGCGGACAGGCGAATGCCGAGGCGTTTCAACTGGCCCTGTTGTGGGTGCTCAATCTGTCGGACGGGCAACACTCACTTTTAGATATCGCCGAGCACGCTCAATTGGACTTTTTTCTCATCGAGCGGGCCGCGGCGGCGCTGTGTGGCGCAGATCTGCTGCGCGAACATTCGAGCGACGTTGCCGCCGGCCGAAGACCCGGCCTGCTCATGCCGGCCGCGAGCGCACCGTGACACTGATTGGCGCCCGACCCAAGAGTAAACCGATGATGTTTAGTCTTTCGAAGGCCCTGCAAAACAGAAGCCATCGCCTGATCCCCGGCGGCGCACATACGTATGCCAAGGGCGACGACCAGTATCCCGAGCAAGCGCCGGGATTTATCGCGCGCGGCCAGGGCTGCCGCGTTTGGGATGTGGATGGCAACGAGTTTATCGAATATGGGATGGGGCTGCGCTCCGTGACGCTCGGCCATGCCTTTGCCCCGGTCGTCGAGGCCGCCAGCCGTCAGATGGCTTATGGCGCCAACTTTACGCGGCCGGCCGCGATTGAGGTCGAAGCGGCGGAGAAGCTGCTGCACCTGATCGCGGGCGCCGACATGGTGAAGTTCGCGAAAAACGGGTCGGACGTGACGACGGCAGCGGTGAAGTTGGCACGGGCTTATACCGGGCGCGACCTTGTCGCCATCTGCGGCGATCAGCCTTTTTTCTCGGTTGACGACTGGTTTATAGGCACCACGGCTATGTCAGCCGGAATTCCGGATGCCACCAAACGCCTGACGGTCAAGTTCAGTTACAACGATCTGGCGTCGGTGCAGGCCCTGTTTGACAGGTATCCGCGGCAGATTGCTTGTGTATTGATGGAGGCGGAAACGACGGTCGCGCCCCAGGCCGACTTCTTGCCCAAAGTGCAGTCGCTCTGCCAAAAAAATGGCGCCCTGTTCATCCTGGACGAAATCATCACCGGTTTCCGCTGGCACCTGGGCGGCGCGCAGGCCGTCTACGGCCTGGCGCCTGACCTGGCGACCTTCGCTAAAGGCCTCGGCAATGGATTTTCGGTCAGCGCCCTGGTCGGCAAACGTGACATTATGGAATTGGGCGGCTTGCAGCATGACCGCGAGCGAGTCTTTTTACTTTCCACCACTTACGGCGCCGAAACCCATGCGCTGGCCGCCGCTATCGCCGCCATGACATTTTATGAAGCACACGACGTGATTGGCCACCTGGCGCGCCAGGGCCAGCGCCTGAGCGCCGGAGTCAACCAGGCTGTGGCCGACCATCGCTTGCAGGGCTATTTTGGCCTGCGCGGCCGGCCGTGCAACCTGATTTTTTACACCTGCGACCCGCTGCAGCAGCCCTCGCAGCCATTTCGGACCCTGTTTATGCAGGAAATGATCAAGCGCGGGATTCTCGCGCCATCTTTCGTCGTTAGCTATGCACACACCGATCCAGACATTGATCAAACCATTGCGGCTGTCGACGGCGCGCTCGAGATCTATCGGCGGGCCATCGAGGAGGGCGTCGACCGCTACCTGGTTGGCCGATCGGTTCAACCGGTCATGCGGCCAAATAACATACCGGAGGGGACATGAAGGTCGTATTGTTCTGCGGCGGGCTGGGCACGCGCCTGAAAGAGTTCTCCGAAACCATTCCAAAACCGATGGTCGACATCGGCTACCGGCCGGTGATGTGGCACCTGATGCGCTATTACGCGCACTTCGGCCACAAGGACTTCATCCTGTGCCTGGGCCATGGGGGCAATGCCATCAAGAACTACTTCCTGAACTACAACGAATGCATGTCGAACGACTTCAGCCTGAGCAACGGTGGTCGCGATATCCAGTTATTTAACAGCGACATCGCGGATTGGACCATCACCTTTGTTGATACGGGTTTGCACAGCAACATCGGCCAGCGGCTGCGAGCCGTGCGCCAACATCTCGCCGGCGAAGAAATGTTCATGGCTAACTATGCCGATGGCTTGACTGATCTAGATCTGACCCAATACGTGGACCAGTTCGCTCTACAAAACAAGACCGCCGGCTTCCTGTGTGTACTGCCCCCCCAGTCATTTCACGTCGTCTCGGTTGGCGGCGACGACCTGGTGACGGATATCCTCTCAGCCCGCCAGGCGGACCTGTGGATCAACGGCGGGTTCTTTATATTCCGCCAGGCTATCTTCGAATACATTCAAGAAGGCGAAGAACTGGTGCATGAGCCGTTTCAGCGGCTGATCGCGGCACAGCAGTTGCAGGCTCAGCGCTATCCGGGTTTCTGGGCCTGCATGGATACGTTGAAAGAAAAGTTGATGTTCGACGAAATGCATTCTCGAGGCGAGACGCCCTGGGCCGTGTGGGACAAGCAGGCCGGGAATGTCCAGCCAGCCGCGGAACTGGAAAGCAGGCAGCCCAACGCCGCC
>JAYTFQ010000722.1:0-2488 GCA_043734225.1 Anaerolineales bacterium
GCGGGCGGCGGCTCGTTCTTCTCGCGCCTGGCCATGCCCGAAGGCTTAGTGCGCGAGATGCTGTACACCGGCAGGCGCTTTACCGCCGAAGAGTTGCGAGCTTCCGGTTTCTTCAACCGCATCGTGCCACGCGGCGAAGTGATGCCGCAGGCCATGGCCCTGGCCAAAACGATTGCCTCCAAAAGCCTGCCAGCCCTGCGCGCCAACAAGGTCTGCGCGCTCGCCGCCGAAGAGATGACCATGATGGACGCGTACAAGCTGTCGCAGCAGTACGCGTCCAGGTTGACGGCGATGGAAGATTCCAAGGAAGGAATCCGCGCCTTCCTGGAAAGACGCGAGCCGCAATACAGCAATGCGTGAGACCGGGACCACGCACGCGCTGCCGTCGCTTGCAGGCCTGCTGACGCCACGCGCCATCGCGATTATCGGCGCATCCGACAAGCCCGGCAACCTGGGAGCGGGCGCGATCTCGCACCTCCGGCGCCTGGGGTATCGCGGCGGCATTTACCCGGTGAACCCGCGACTGGAAAGCCTTGGGGAGTTGCGCTCCTACGCTAACGTCAGTGAGGTGCCCGGCCCTGTGGACCTCGCCCTGCTGGCAGTGTCTGGTGAACGTCTGCTGCAAGCGGTCAAGGAGTGCGCTGCTGCCGGTATCCGGGCCGGTGTGGCTTGGGCAGGCGGCTTTGCAGAGGCTGGTCCAGAAGGCCAGGCACTGCAGGCCAAACTGGTGCAGATTTGCCGGGAAGAAAACTTCAGCCTGTGTGGCCCCAACTGCATCGGCATTATCAACAACCACAACGCAATGACGGCGACGTTTGGCTCGTCCTTGCTCGGGCTGACGTCGCTCAAGCCTGGCCACATTTCCATAGTTAGCCAGAGCGGCGGCATTGCATCGTTTGTGCATGCGCTGTCGGAGCAAGCCGGTGTGGGCTTCGGTACCATGGTCAGCACCGGCAATGAAGCGATGATCACCACAGCGGATTTTGTCGAGGCGCTGGCGGATGACACGACGAGCCGGGTGATCTGCATCTACCTGGAAGGCGTGCGGGATGGCGCGCGGTTTGTGGCCGCGCTGCAGCATGCGCGCGCCAGGGGCAAGCAGGTAGTGGTCATCAAGGCCGGCGCCACGCTCGCCAGCGCCAGTGCCGCGCTGGCGCACACCGGCGCGCTGGCCGGCGAGGACAGGGTCTGGGATGCAGTGCTGCGCGAATGCGGCGCCATCCGTGCGCACTCGCTTGAAGAGTTGCTGGACATTGCGCTCTATTTGCAGGATGGCCGCGCCGCCAACTTGCCGCAAGGCAGCGGTATGGCCGTGATTTCGTTCGGTGGCGGTGGCGGCGTGCTGGCGGCCGACCAGGGTGCTGCCGTAGGGCTGACGACACCCGTGCTGACGGCGGCTTCACGCGCACGCCTGCTGCCGCTGGTGCCGCCGATTGCGGCGATCGCCAATCCGTTCGACCTGACACCGGACGCCTACAACAAGCCTGAATGGTTTGCAAAGTTTCCGCAAGCGGTGCGGGTCATCGCGGCGGACCCGAACGTGCACACGCTGTTCTTCCAGCTGGGCGCAATTGCGCACAAGGCCGACGCCATCATCGACATGCTGATTGAGCTTGCGGGCGACGTGGGCCAGGCGATTTGCGTGGCCTGGCCGCTGCCGCCGGCGACCGTTCTCAAACGATTGCCTGAAGCGGGCATTCACGTCTTTTCCGACGCGGCAAGGGGCTTGCGTGTCATGGGCAAGCTCGCCGGTGCAAACACGCACCGCAGCGCCATCGCGGCACCCAGCACCGACAGGCGCTTTGTTTCGGCCTGGGACGACATGCCGTCAGGCAAGGGCAATGCGGTGGTGTCGGAGGACGTGTGCCACCGCGTCATGGCGTGTGCAGGCTTGCCGATTGCCCGGGGCGTGCTGTGCGCCGATGCGGGCGCGGCACGCAAGGCTTGCGGAGAACTTGGCCTTCCCGTTGCGGTGAAGGGCCTGTCTGGCGCCGTATCGCATAAGGCGGCCGCTGGGCTGGTGATGCTGGGCGTGGACAGCTTGGAGGCGCTGGACAGGGCCTGCGCCCGCATCGAGGCCAATGCGCGCCAGGCCGGTACAGCGTTGGATGGTATTTATGTCCAGCAGATGATCGATGGCGCGGGCGAGCTCATCGTCTCGGCTTTTCGCGATCCAATGTTTGGCGTGATAGTCTCCTGCGGTGCGGGCGGCGCGATGACGGAGGCGCTCAACGACGTAGCGCTGCACCGCGCACCCATCGACACTGCGACGGCCAGCGCCCTGCTGGGCCAACTAAAGGTAGTGCAGCGGCTGTTGTCCGCAGAGCCGTCCTTGTCAGTGAACCATGCCGCGGCGTTTGTCGCAGCCTTTTCGCAACTAGCCGCGCAGGCGCCGTTTGATGACTTCGCCTTCGAGGTAAACCCCATCAAATGGCGTGATACCGGCGTGGTCGCTGTGGACGGGCTGCTGACGTCTCGATGAAAAGGC
>JAYTFQ010000723.1:0-2810 GCA_043734225.1 Anaerolineales bacterium
CCTGCAGCGCCAGAATGGCGCGCTGCTGCGCCTGGGCCTGATCGGTAAGCTGATTGAGCACGCTGACCATGTGCCGGTTGACGGTCACCTGCTGCGCCAGCGCACGGTTGACGTAGAACAGGATCAGCACATGCAGGCTGGGGCGCACGCGCTGCCACACCCGCCCAAAAACCGGCACGCGCGTGAGCGGCGACGGCGGCAGCGCCGGCTCGGTGTCGGCCTCGGCGTACAGCTCGTTGGCCATGCGCAGGTGGTGATACAAATTCGCGTCGTAGGGAATGTCCTCCGGCTCGGCCGGGCAGCTGGTAACGTCATAGCTCGGGAAAGAGCGATTGTCTACGCCCAGCGCCAGCCGCCGCTGGCGCATCCGCTCGCGGATCTGGGCCATGAGCGCGGCGGTATCAATTTCGGGATTGTTGCTCTCCAACAGGTCATCCGGCACAGCGTCATTCATCGCGGCTTATCGTCCTCTCCTGCCTCAGGGCGTAACTCGGCCAGCCGGGCGGCCAGCAGCGCATTCTCTTCAGCCAGTTGCAGCAGGCGCTGGCCCATCGCGCGCCGGTAGCTTTCCTGGCGGCGGTTGACCGCCTCTTGCTGCTGCATCACGTACAGCAGCACCCAGCGCGTCAGCAGTCCGTACCACCAGCGGCGCAGGGCAGCGATCCATTTGCCCAGCCCGGGGATGGCCGAGTGAAATTCGTATTCCTTGAAGTCCAGCCAGGGGCTTGGCCCAGGCCGACCGCCTGAGCGCCGCGCGCCCACCAGTGCCACATAATCGGGCAGCAAGTCTGGCGGCCCGCTCAACAGCAGGGCGTTCTGGTTCTGTCCGCGCTGGTCAGCCGCCCACGGCTCTGGCGGCACGCTGCCGGCCTCCAGCTCGGAGAGCCGCTGCCAGTCCAATTGCCAGGCGCGCGCGCGCAATTGCAGCAGCCCGGCCAGGCCCGCCTTAATCGTGGCTGCGTCCGCCTGCCAGGCTGGCCGCCACACGCGCGGCAAGTCGGCAATCATGTCCAGATAGGCCAACCGCAGCGCCAGGCTTTCGTCCCCGGCAATGGCCGCCGGCTGCGCCGCCTGCTCGGCTGCCACGAATTCGCTCAAGAAGCGGGCGGGCGGCAAATGTTTCAGCACGAACCGCAGCCGGCCGCGCTGGTAGTATCGCGCTCGGCCGGCCGGGTTTGTGGACGGCGATTCGTGGTGCCAGACAACGGCCGCCGGCCAATACCAAATCGCCCACCCGGCCGCGGCCGCCCGGCGGCAGTAATCGATGTCCTCAAAATAGCCGGGCCAAAACTGTTCGTCCAGATAGCCGATCTGCTCCAAAACGGTCCGGCGCGCGGCCAGGGCGGCGCCGGTGACGAACTCGACCGGCCGCGCTTGTTCCCATTGGCCCTGATCCGTCTCCTGGTAGCCGAAGTGGTGCGCATATCCCAACGGCCAATCCACCCACCCGCCCGCGTGCTGCAAGGTGTGCGTCTCGGGATACAGAATTTTGCAGCCCAAAATACCCGCCTCGGGGTGCGCGTGGAAGCCGGCCAGCAGCGCCTCCAGGCAGCCCGAACCGAGGCGCGTGTCCTGATTGAGCAGCACCAGGCAATCGCCGGCGGCGGCCCGCAAGCCCAGGTTACAGCCTCCGCTGAAACCCAGATTGGTCGCGCTGCGAATGAGGCGCGCCGCCGGGCAGCAGCGCTGCACCACCGCCACTGACTGATCAGTGGAGGCATTGTCCACCACCACGATCTCGGTCGTCGCCCCGCTCTGGGCCAGCACGGAGCTGAGGCAGGCGTCCAGAAAGGCCTCGCCATTGTAGGCCAGAACGATCACGGAGAGTGTGGGCCGCGGCTCGCTTACGGGCGCACCCATCGCCGCAGCCGGGCAACGCGCAGGATCAATGGGTCCAGGCGCCGCAGCCAGCGCAGGGCATGGCTGGCCTCGTAGTCTTGCACGCGCGCGCGCAGGTCGGCCTGCATTTTTTCCAGCGCCAACCGTTGTCGGACGTAGTAGGCGTTACCGAGATTGGCGCCGTTCGCGACCTTATCGGGCGCCACGCGCGGATGACGGCAAAAAACGGCCAGCGGGCCGATGACGGCCTCCCAGTTCAAAGCTCGCCGGGCCGCCTCAAAACGCGTCTGCCAATCCGCGCGGGGCACCGCCAGCAGCCGGAGCACGGCCGCGGCCACCTGATCCGGCGCTTCCGGTTCCACAACCGCGCCCAACTGTTGGTCGCCAATCAGGTCGGCCAGCACGTCGCCGCGCGCCGCCACGGTTGGCAGGCCGGCCCAGATGTAGTCTAGCACGCGAGTACGGAAGGCCAGGCGCGACTCAAGGGTGTCACGCGGGTGCAGGGTCAAGGCGACGTCGCTTTCGAGCAGCACATTCACCCAGTCCGCATACGGCACCCAGTCGCCAAAGAAAACGGTTCTATCCAGCAGCCCCAGCTCGGCAGCCAGGCGCCGGGCCGCTTCGGTGAGGCTGGGAAAGGCAGCCATGGCAGCGTTCGGATGGCGCGTGGCCGGAAATAGTAATCGGACGTCTGGCCGTGATTCGCCCAGGCGTGAAACCGCGCGAATCGCGGTCAGGGGATCTAGCCAGGGCCAGAGACCGCCGCCCCACAACAATACTTTGTCGTCCACGCCAATACCCGGCCAGACGCCTTTTAGCAGATGCCGAGTGTGGACCGGCGCCACTTCCGACAAGCCATACGGCACCAGGTCAATCAAACGCCGAAAAGTGGGGTCTTCATGATAATTGTGGATGTTGACGCGACCATTCGCCTCCAGCAGGCCCAGCCACCAGTCTCGCTGGCGTTCGCT
>JAYTFQ010000724.1:0-3625 GCA_043734225.1 Anaerolineales bacterium
CTAGGAGCACGCGCAGCCGTTGGGCGGGGGGAAGGGTGCGATTGACAGCCCTCACGCTCCGAAAGAACTGCTCATAGATTGGCGCGTCAAAGCCCCAACCGAACATGTCGCGCCACACAGGACGGAGAACACGGGTTCGCCGGCGATAAAGCGGTCCACGACCGCTTGATGGCGAGCATTGCCAATTTCGTAGACGATCACCTGGACGGTGGCCGGAAAGGCCGGGTGATGGAGCAGGGCGGCGATGAAGTCGGCTTCGTCCTGCAGAACATGCATTTCACCCAGGGCGACCAGTTGGTGGGTGGCGAAAAGGTCCAAGAGGCCGGTGATGGCCGGCGTCGGTTCGAGGGCGGGGCGGGATCCTATGGTGGACCCGAGCATGCGCGCGATGTAGCGGTGCAGCCCGGGCCGCAGGTCGGCGATGAGCGCCTCAAACTCGGCCTGGGTGAGCGGCGCGGAAAGCTGTGGCGAAGTCACCGATAGAGTTTCCATAAACAAGCGCGCCGGTTCAGGGCAGCGGGTCCAGCCCCTGACAAGTCAAACCGAACACAAGGCCGTTTTGATAGGCATGATCCGTGATTAAGGCGGCCACGCTCTGGCCGACCTTCTCGGGCGTGAGCGGCACGCCAAAACGCTCCAGGTAGGCCTGCTCGGTAATCCCCTGGCGGGCGGCATAGGCCGCGGCGGCCACGTGGCCCAATTCCGTGGCGCCAATAATCTGTTTGGGCACCAGGGCCACAAAGCGCAGGCCGAGCTTCAGGCGGTTGGCTTCTTCCTGGAAATAGCCGGCCAGGAACCACTGCGTGCGTTTGGCGCCGGCGTATCCGCCTGAAAGCGGAGAACCCATGATGGCCGCCCCGCTGGACATGATGACCACCACACCGCCCGCGGCCATCGGCATCAGCAAGGCTTCTTTGCCGAAGTAGAAGGTTGACTGGACATCGGTATTCCAGGCGCGGCTGAAATCCTCCCAGGATTGTTGGTGGACGGGCACATTGGCCGGCCGCGCGCCGGCATTGAGGATCAGGATGTCCGGGCGGATTTCTTGCAGCGCCTGTGAAACAACGTGCGGGTCGGTGATGTCAGCCGCCAGCGTCTGCACGCCCGGCAGGTCGCGTTTGAGCTGTTCGAGCCGGCCGGCATCCCGGGCAATGGTCCACACCCGGGCGCCCCCAGCCGCCAGCGCCGCCACAATGCCGCGCCCCAGCCCCTGGCTGCCGCCGGTGACAAGCGCGGTTTTGTTTTTCAAGTCGAGCATGGTTGCCTCCTTCTCTGTATATCTATACGACGATGACCATGGTCGAAAGGATACGGTCCTGGCAAGCTGAAAATTTGACAGGCGCGCTGTTCGCTCTAGAATCGCGTTATTATCACCCGGCCCAACCGGCGCTGGCGGCATTAGCCGGCAACACCCTGGCTCAGCCAGGCGGCACGCGGCCGCCGTCACTAACAGCGGCCGTTGATAAGACACCTGGGGCGCCCCCGACAAGCACGCCACTGGCAGCAGCCACCGCCTCCACGGTGCCGATTGCCACCTCAACCATTGCGTCTATGCTGACTATTGCCGTGCGCCTGGATGGGGGCCTGCCAAACCTGCAGGGCTACCTGGGCGGTCCGGCGCGAGACGCGTTTCAGCCCCGGCCGGCCGCTATTACGTCGAGGTCTTGAATGCTCAGGGATTGTTGCAATCACTGGGCGCCAGGAACAACCAGGACTAACGCGCCGGCCGCCTGAAAGTCCAGGCGGCCGGCGCGACCTGGACTAACCAACGCCTCGCTGCCGCCCCGCTGCCACGCTGGCATAGTTCAGGGGAACGCCGCTGCGCCGATGCAGCTCGAAAACCTGACGGTAGCGCCCGCCAGGCTCCGTTTGCGACCAGGCCTGCATCACCTGCGCCTCCAGCGCCGCAGTGAAGAACAACGCCGCGCCGCCGGTCATATTGAATTCGGACAGCTCCAATAGCCGCGTGAAGAAAACCGCGCCGTGTATGGGTGACTGGCTGAAACTAATATCGATCACCGTGACCTCGCGTTGGACCGGCGCCAATTGGCGCAGCGTTAGCTGGCAGGCGCGTGGGTCAACCGACTGGACGCGATAGACGCCCACGGCCGAGGCCGCCGCGGCCTGGAGCAATTCGCGCTCCAGGGGGTTTTTTCCGCCAGGCCGCTGGCGATACTGGTCAATCACCCGCGCGCCCGGCGTCCCCACTTCATGGAGAGCATAATCCATAATCACGCTGATTTCATCTTCGCTTTGAATTTGCAGCCGCCGCCCGGAAAGGCTCACACCCAGGTCGCGCACGGCGGTGTCAAAGACGGCCGGCGAGAGCGCGCGGTCAACGATTTTGCTGTTGAGCGCCACCTGGGCCGTGCGATATTGCCGATAGCGCCCAACACTGGCGGGTTCAACCGGGGGCAGAGCCATTCCGGCCCGCGGGCCGCGATCGGCGGGGATGTACGGAATGAGCCCCTTTTGAAAGACAGCGGCCTGCACGTCGCGCGGCATATCCCGCACGTCCACAATGATCCCGTTGATTTCCAGCATCCACACCATCGGGTTGTCATCCAGCAGGCTGGGCAGGCACCAGCCCGGGTTCAGAGGGAACATGCCAAACAGCTCGCGGATGAAGCGGGCTTTATTGCTGGCGCTGCTCTGTTTCACGCCAAAAGCGGCGCACAGCGCGTCGGCTCGGATATGCGGCGTCTGGGATTGGTCGAATAAAAAGTTGACCGTGCCCAGGGCGTAGACGATGCCACAGGCCCAGATTTCCGGCTTGCCGCGCGCCAGCGGCGAAGGACGTTTGCGGGCCAAGGCGGCCGCCAGCTCCCGGCACAGATGGGCATAGTCTTCGTTCAGTTGGTCGGCGCAGAACGGTTCAATCAGCGCCATGACCGCGTCATAGGCGGACCGCGCGCTTTTGGGGACTGAGGTCGAACCGGGTTGGGTCATATGCGAGTTTTATCGTTGTCGTCCAATTGTCAGCATCAGCCGTTTGACCCCCATCCAATCCACTATACACCCCTGCGTGTCTACTGCTACCCCAGGAGAAACGACCATAGCTCGCTCCGTGTCCGACTTCAGACGTGATTTTGATGCTCTGCGGAAACTCATCGCCACCAGCGCCGCGCGCATGGATGGGCTGGAGAAAAACATGGAATCCTACGTGGATCAGTTGGAGGCTGGCGCCAAAGAATTGGGACTGCGCCCGCAGGCCCTGGCCGCGACCGGCGTCAGCCACACCACCCAACCCCCTACATCAGCGCCCCGCTCGCGGCGCGCATGGTCAAAGCCATGAGCGCCACGCGCGAGATGGCCAAGCACGCGGCGACCGAAGCCAGAGCGCTTGGCTCGATTTTCCTCGAGGTCGATGGGCGCGTGAAAACGCTGGAAACCGAACTGCTGGCCGAGCTCGCCGCCCGCCGGGGCAGGTTCACCAGTAATAACCTTGCGCATCAACCTGTTGGTCAACCAGTTGGAGCGGCTGCGAACCGCCGTAGATTAGTATCGCGCCTCCGATCAGAATAATAAGACCATCGCCAGCTTCATGGACTCGCGCGAACCGGCCCAGTTCGACAGGCTGCCGGCGAGCGCGCTGCCGCCGCCGCCCTGGTCCACGACAAGAACG
>JAYTFQ010000725.1:0-4236 GCA_043734225.1 Anaerolineales bacterium
TGGCCGCCGGGCCGGTGGACGCTGCTGCTCAGCGCCGATTCCCGGCGCCTGGGTTTCAACAACACTCAATTCAACCTCCATATTCCAACAGCCCGCTCAGCAGGCTTGCCAAACGCGGTATGACCGCTTCCAATCGGTAGTTTTCCCAGGCGTAGTCGCGGCCGCGCGCGCCCATGGCCTGGGCCAGAGGCCGGTCGGCCGCCAGGTGCTGCAGCGCTGCCACCGCCTCGTCCAGCGTGCCGGTCAGCAGCCCCAGGCCGCCCTGGCTGAGCAGCTCATTCGGATCGGCGCTGGTGCTGATCACCGGGATGGCGGCGGCCCAGGCCTGCAGAAAGACATTCGGAAAACCCTCGCGCCCCGGCGCGCTGGTGTGCAGCAGCACATCCGCCGACTTGAACAGCTCATCCACCTGGGCATACGGCACGAACCCCAGCCAGTGCACATTCGGGCAGGCCTGCAGCAAGGGCGCCACCGTCTCATAATGATCCAGCGCCTCGGGTGCCCGGGCGCCTGCTACCACGAAGTCCATTTCCGGCAAACGGCGCGCAATGTCGGCCACCCAGGCCGCGCGCTTGAACGGCGCCAGCCGCCCGACCCATAGCACTCGGAAACGGCCTTGCATACCCCAGGCGCGAGTGACCCTGGCCGGCATCAGCACGACGTTCGGCACAATCTCGGCCCGCACGCCCCAATCGGTCTGCAAGCGCGCCGCCTGGTAGCGGGTTTGGGCAATCACCAAATCCGCGCGCCGGCGCCAGGCCGCGTGGGCGCGAAACATCCAGGCGCCCAGCGATCCGTCGCCGTCTCTTAGCGCCACTTCATTGTCATCGGCCAGGGCCTGTACGATTTTGCGGCGGGTGACCCGGCAGAACAGATAGATCAGCAAGCCATAATTGGGCTTGTCGCGCACATAGTAAATATCGGCCTGCGCCCGCCACAAGGCCCGGATGAGCGTCAGACCCTGAACCAGCTTGTTGCGTCCCAGGCGAAAGCTCAGCACCGGAAAACCGCGCACTGTCGCCCGCGGCCCTTGCCCATACTCTTCGGTCACATAGCTAATGCCAAAGCCGAGGTCGCGCAAGCCCTGGCCGATCAGCACTTGCTGGACCTCGGCGCCGCCCACCACGGGCCGTTCAGACAGGCTGGCCAGCAGCGGATAGATAGTGCCGCTCACAAAACATACGGTCGGCAGAGTCATAGGCCCATCATTGTACACGGGTCAGGTCGCCCGCGAGCGGACGGTTGCTCACGGCGCTGCCGGCTGACCAGCGCCCGACAGGCTCACCCGCAGCGCATTCAACCCGGCCTGGTATTGGCCAGCCGGGCCGGCTCTGAGCCTGAGCGCCGTAAACCGCACGTAGTGGGCCGGCATGGGCGCAAAGCTGAACACACGCGGGTTCTGGCGCTCGTTCAGGGGATCGTGTTCCACCAGCGCCACTTGCGTCCAATCCACGCCCTCGGCGCTGGCCTCGAGCCGGTAGGCTTCAAGCCACAGAGTGGCATCGGCGGGCAGCAGCAACCAGATGCGGTTGATCTGCTCCGATTTGCCCAGGTCGGCGGTCAGGCTCGCTGGGGTATCTGGCGCGGCGTTCGCCGGCGTCAGCCAGCCCGTTTGCGTGTCATTGTCGAGCACGGCTGGCGGCCCGTGCTTGGCATCCAGGCTGGCCGAAACCGTAATGGCTGGCAGCGGCCAGATGCGGTTGTCCGCGAGCACCTGATAAAGCACGGCCCTGGGCTTCTGCGATTTGCAGTATACCGCCTCGAGTTGTGGCCCGGCTAACAGCGGGTCCAACAGGGCCGGCGGCACCTTGAACAGCGGCACATTCTCTTCCACAAACACGTGCGAATAGCCGGCCGGCGGCGCCAGATAGGCCTCCGGCGTTTTCAAGATGCCCACTGGCAATCCGCTGTAATGCGGGATGAAGTAGCGCGCGCCCGAGTAGTACTCCAGGGCGACCAGGGTCCCCTTAATGACGCCTGACGGGGGTTGAGTCAGCAGCTTGGCCTTTTCGAGCTGAGGCTCAAAGCCGGCATTTGTGTTGGCCTTCTGCTGTTGGGCAGACCGAAACTGGTCGGCGCCGATAAGGCATCGCGCCGCCAGCGGCACAAATAAAAAAGCGCTGTCCCAGTTCAAGCGTTTCATTCCGCGCAGGTTCAAAGGCCCGGCTCCCAGGTTCATGGCCACAGCAGCCGCCCGGCCACCTTGAACGGCCATGGCCCCAGCCAGGCCCCCAAGGCACACAGCGCGCTGATCCCGTCCAGGCCGGCCTCCCGGCTGCTTTGAAAGGCGGCCCAAGCCCGCCGCGGCTGCTGCTGTCGACCATAATAAAAAAGCAAAAAACGATATTGGCGGCGTAAGGCCTGGCGTGCCGCCGCGCGCAAATCATCATAATCGGGCGATGCCAGGCACATGTGCAGGTAGTTAATAATCTCTTTGCACCACTTGTCGCTGAGCCGCGACATATTGGCTTCGCCCACATTATGAATCGTCAGTGGTTGCGCGCAATAAGCAAAACTGGCCACGCGCGCGGCGCGTACGCAAAAATCAACATCGTCAGTGCCCCGGCACTGAGGGTTGAAGCCACCCAGACGGCTGAAGATGCTGCGACGCACCACAATGGATGATAAGTGCGCCACTCCGCCAGAAAACAAAGCCGGGCGCAGCCCTTTGT
The DNA here is from genome assembly GCA_043734225.1 of Anaerolineales bacterium. Lineage (GTDB taxonomy): Bacteria > Chloroflexota > Anaerolineae > Anaerolineales > UBA6663 > JAYTFQ01. The sequence continues at coordinate 2,673 of JAYTFQ010000725.1, forward strand.
GAGAAACGGCGAAGACGGCTGGCTGCCCCTCCAGCGCGGTCAGGTCCAATTGTCGAAGCGTCTGAGCCTTCCGCTCGGTGAATGCGGGCGAGCTGCCGTTCGGCGCATGCTGGTCTAGACTCTTGGTGAAAACCAGGTCAACCGAGGCGTTCTGTCTGAGAACGTCCGCCTGAAGCTGGAGCTTGCCTGGCAGCCACTCGTCATCAGCGTCCAGAAACGCCAGATAGTCGCCGCGGGCTCGCGCGACGGCCGCATTGCGGGCAGCCGCCGGACCCTGATTCGCCTGCCGGAAATAGTGGATGCGTGGGTCGTGCGCCGCGGCCGCAGCTGCCACCAGCCCGGTCGCGTCAGTCGAGCCATCGTCCTGCACGACGATTTCGATCTCGGGGTAGCCCTGCTGTAAGGCGCTCTCTAAGGTGCGCCCTAACGTCTCGGCGGACTGGTAGGCAGGGATGATGATGCTGATCAGGGGGTTTTCAGACGCCATCAGGGAGCCCTGCCCGCCGGCGCCATCTCGGAGGGGTCAATACGCTGGCAATGCTGCAATCTCCCACAGGCCCAAATACTTCTCGCGATAGATCGGCGCATCAAACGTATCATCCAACAACTCCAGCGGACTGGGTAAATTGAAAGGGTGTCGGCACAGATTAATGGGACGCCATTCGCCGGTGACAATGCTCTCGTTCCGGTGATATTCCGGGAAAGTCGTGGTCAGCAGGTATTTTGAGCCGCTGGCTTTTATGTTTTTCAGAGCGGTCACAACATCCGCATTCGAGAAATGCACCAAACAGTCGCGGCACAATATCAGGCTCACGGCCGGCAGTGGATCACGCAATAAATCCTGTTTCACGAATTTCCGATGCGCATCGGCATACTTTTCCTGATTGTGCTCAATCAGATCGCCAACGATATCCGCGCCGATATACTCAACCTCCAGCGCCAATGTCCTCATCCAATTGAAATCACCGCAGGGAATATCCAGCAGCGATCGGCACTCATACTTGCTTAACAGGGACGGCAATGCCGCGCGGATCTTCGTCGTGCGATCCAGTCGTGAGCCATGGCCGGAAATCGACTCGTCATCGTCCCAGACATCGTTATGGTAGATCTCATCAAAAATCTGAGCCGTTGGTTTGCGCCATAGGCTTACTCGGCGTTTGAGTTTGTGTAAGCGTACCCACAGATCGCTCGAGCGCAGCTCGGATAATTTATGTGCGAGCGTCATGCTTGATAACTCCCCGTCCTGGCGGCAGATGGATTGGAAACCTGGCTCCATTTTATCAAATCGCCGTGCTGCTCGGCTGCCGTCAGGGAGCATTTCAGTTTGGGGGCAAACGTGCCATGCACCACTCCGCTCCCTCCTCGCCTGGCCGCGCCCTAGTTTCTCGCGGCCGGGAGAGCGGCTGGAGGGGCATAGGTGTTAACTTACCAGCTCGCTGTTCGGCGCCACAACATTATGTCCGTCCCTAGCAGTTTGTCGGAGAAATAAAGGTAAGAGCGCCTCACGCGAGATTTCAGGGCATAAGATGGCCGCCAGACCGTTCACTTGGCGGCATGCCCGGGA
>JAYTFQ010000726.1:0-1626 GCA_043734225.1 Anaerolineales bacterium
CGAGAAATTTGGCTACGCCACCACCGCCGTCTGGGATCATTACTACGCCGGCGGCGAAGCCGGCCTGGTCATGGAAAAAACCCGCCCCTCGCCCAACCCAGCCCCTTAAAGCGGCTACCCAACGCATCGATGGCGGCGTAGGGGCGCGCCGTGCGCCATTGACTCCGACTAATTGGACAGGCATGGCACAATAGGGGCATGCCTGACGATACCGAACGCACCGCACTGATCGAGTCGATAGAAGGTTTTCTGAAGCCGATCCTGCTGGAACTGAGCACGGCGCCCGCGCGCACCGGACCCGGCCGACCTTGGGTTTTGCCGGCCTTTGCGCTGTGGGCCGGGGTTTTGGTGGGCGTGGCACGCGGCTTTAGCTCGCAACTGGACATCTGGCGCCTGCTGACCGCCGGCGGGCTGTGGGACTTGCCCCACTACGACGTCAAGGATGATGCCGTCTACAATCGGCTCAAAGACGCCAGCCGGGATACCTTTGCGACCCTGTTTGCGCAGGTCACGGCCGCCTTGCGGCAGCGCCTGCGCCCAGTGACCCAGGGCGTGAGCATCCTGGCGGCCTTTGCCAGCGGCGTGTATGCCCTGGACGCCATGACCCTGGATCGGGTGACCAAGCGCTTGCCCAGCTTGCGCGGGCGAGAGGAAACCGTCCTGCCGGGCAAAGTGGGCACGGTCTTTGATGTGCGCGCGCAATTGTGGCACACCATCACCTTTGTGGAAGACGCCCGCGCCAACGACAAGAAGGCGGCGCGCGGCCTGCTGGCCGGCCTGGCCGCCGGCAGCCTGCTCTTGGCCGATTTGGGCTATTTTGCCTTCAAATGGTTTGACGAGTTGACCGACCAGGGCTACTTCTGGATTAGCCGGCTGCGGGCCAAGACCAGTTACACCGTGATCCATGTCTATTACCAGCAAGCCGGCGTGTTGGACGCTCTGGTCTGGCTGGGTAAGCATCGGGCCGATCGCGCCGCGCATGCGGTGCGGCTGGTCCAAGTCACGCGTCAGGGCAAAACGTGGGCCTATCTGACGAATGTGTTGGACCCGCAGCGGCTGTCGTTGGCCGACATCAGTCACTTGTATGCCCGCCGCTGGGATATTGAGCGGATGTTCAATCTGGTCAAGACCCACCTGCATTTGCATTGGCTGTGGTCCAGTCACGTCGCGGTGGTCATTCATCAGGTGTATGCCGTCTTCACGGTGGCCCAGATCATTCTGGGGCTGCGAACCGAAATCGCCCAGCGCGCCCAAGCCGACCTGGAAGACGTCAGCCTGGACCTGATGATCCGCTGGCTGCCGCGCTTTGCCCAGACCGGCCAGGATCCTGTGCAACAGATCGCCGAGCGCGGCCGCTTGGCCAAAATCATTCGACCCGTCAACCGCACCAAACGCGATTTGCCCGAACTGGTCTTGAGCGACTACTTGCCCGCCCCTGCCGGCCTGAGCCTGACCCGTACCCCGCGCTATGCCGACAAGGCCTAAACAATTAGTCGGAGTCAATGACGGCCGTGCGCCCCTACGCCTGATCACATCCGGCCTCCCCTATCCGCCTCGTCCAAACCCAAACAGCCCACCGCCGCCACCGCCACCTGGCGCGCCATTCGTGGTCGCCGCCGGCAGGTT
>JAYTFQ010000727.1:0-7012 GCA_043734225.1 Anaerolineales bacterium
TGGCCGCCGCCCTGGCGCCGGTCATCATCGAGCGCCAGGGCGTGCGCTTCGCCTTCATCGGCCTGACCGAAATCGGGCCGAACACCTTCGCCGCCGCCAACCGGCCCGGCACCGCGCCCCTGAGCGACCGGAACCTGCCAGCCGTGCTGGCCGCCATTACCGCCGCCCGGCAAGCGGCGGACGTGGTGATTGTGCTGCCGCACTGGGGCGTGGAATATGCCGAGACGCCCAGCGCCAACCAGCGTCGTTGGGCGGGCGAGCTGGTGGCAGCCGGCGCGACCCTGGTCATCGGCAATCACCCGCACGTGGTGCAGCCAGTGGAATTGTTTCCCGAGACGGGGCAAAGCGCGCCGCGGGCCGTGGTGGCCTACGCGCTGGGCAACTTTGTGTTTGATCAGGGGCCGTGGCGCAACCGCCAGGGGGTGCTGTTCGAGGCAACCTTCGCGGGGCCCGTGCTCACCCGCTGGCGGCTGCGGCCTATACATATCGTCAGCCTGTATCAGCCGGTGTGGCCGGACGAAACCGAGAGCCAGGCCATTTTAAGCGGGGTGGCAACGGCCGGCGCGGCGCTGCCGGCGCGCTGAATGCCCGGGGGCGCATTTCTCTTTTTTGGCGGTGCGCTATGCCAGGCGCCGCCCGTGGCTAAAGCCGACGGGCTATGAGCAACGCCCCACACAACGGGGCTTCCGGAAGCTGGCCTTCGCGCAGCGCCCCGAGCGAAGCGTATGGGGTAGCCAGCGTTGTTGCGTAGCGCGCCGCCGAATGGTGACCACCATCTGGCGATGCACCCAAGCCCGGCTGCGCGTTGCGCCGGCCAACCACTGGCGCTAAACTGTGCCACCACCAAGGAAATGACATGCCCAACGACCTGGCACCCACCACCACCATTGTCGCCATCGCCGAGCAGGCCTCGGTTGACCTGGACGACGAAGCCGCAATCCTGAATCTCAAGACCGGTGTGTATTTTGGCTTGAACGAGGTGGGCGCCTGGGTATGGAAATTGATCCAGCAGCCGCGCACCGTGGCCGAGGTGCGCGCCGCGCTGCTGGACGAATTCGACGTGACGCCTGAACAGGCCGAGGCAGACTTGCAGGCCCTGCTGCGCGAGATGACCCAGCACCAACTAATTGAGACTCACGCCGCGCCCGGCGAGCCGAGGTGAGCGGCATTGCCGGAGTCTTCTATCGCGACGGGCGGCCGGTGGACCCGGCCGTGCTGGAGCGCCTCAGCGCGCGCCTGGCCCACCGCGGCGGCGATGGCCAGGGTGTCTGGCAGGCGGGGCCGGTGGGCCTGGTCCATCGCCTGTTCTGCACCACGCCCGAGTCGCGCCACGAGCAGCAGCCCGTGAGCGCGGCGCGGCCGGCAGGACCGATCGTACTGACGGCCGACGCGCGCATCGACAACCGGGCAGAGCTGGCCGGGCGCCTGGGCCTGCACGACGCCCTTGACCAACCCGACTGCGCCTTCATCCTGGCCGCCTATGAAAAGTGGGGCGAGGCCTGTCCTGAGCGCCTGGTGGGCGACTTCGCCTTCGCCATCTGGGATGCGCCACGCCAACGGCTATTCTGCGCCCGCGACGCCCTGGGGGTCAAGGGCCTGGTCTACTTCGACTCGCCGCGCCTGTTTGCGTTCGCATCGGAGATCAAGGGACTGCTGTGCCTGCCTGAAGTGCCGCGCACGATCAATGAGGTGCAAATTGCCGGCTACCTGACCCACGCCCCGGCCGATGCCCAGCAATCCTTCTTTGAAGCGGTTCAACGTGTGCGGCCGGGTGAGTGCCTGACCGTTACGCCGGACGAGACCCGGGCGCGCATTTATTGGACGGTCGACCTGGACTATGAGCTGCGCCTGCCGTCGGATGATGACTACGCCGGCGCCTTTCGCGAGTTATTCACAGAGGCGGTGCGCTGCCGCCTCCGGAGCCTCACCCCGATCGGTTCGCAGTTGAGCGGCGGACTTGATTCGTCTTCGGTCGTGTGTGTGGCGCGCCGCTTACTGGCCGGCCAGCCCTTGCATACTTTTTCCATCTTGTTTGATAAAACGGCCGAGTCCGATGAACGCGCCTTTATCCGCGAGATCCTCGCCGGGGGCCACCTGACGCCGCATGATATCCTCGGCGACCGGCAAACGCCGCTGGTCGACGTGGACCGCATCTTGTGGCACATGGAAGAGCCTTCTCGACATCTGGGCATCTGTATGCAGTGGCTCACCTTCCAGGCGGTGCAAGCACAGGGGCTGCGGCTGTTCTTGACCGGCAACGGCGGGGACGCTCTGGTGTCGTATGGGCTGTTCCGCCTGGCGGAGCTCACCCGCACTGGCCAGTGGGGCCTCCTACGGCGTGAATTGCAGGATTTTGCCACAGCCAGGGGGCGTGGCTTAGGCTGGCAGGCACGCGTGTGGTGGGAGTATGGCGGCCGGCCGCTGGCGCCCAAATGGGCGCGCCAAATCCGGCGGGCCGTGCGACGCTGGCAACTGGCACTGGGGGCAAACAGCTTTGTCAATCCAGAATTCGCGCGCCACATCCAGCGCAACCACGGGCCGGCCACTCGCCCACCCCTACCGCGCACCCAACGCGAGGATCACTGGCAGGGGTTGGCGCATACCGCGGCCATAGCCGATCACTACGATCGGGCCGCGCAGGCCTGGCAAACCGAACAACGGCATCCGCTGCTGGACCGGCGGCTGGCGGAATTCTGCCTGGCACTGCCTTCAGAGCAGAAGTTTCATCAGGGCCAGACGCGGCGGATTTTTCGGCGCGCCATGCAGGGCATACTACCGGAGTCCATCCGCAACCGGGGCAGCAAGTCATCACCCGCGTACAGCCTGGTTCACACCATCCTGCGCCACGACCGCCAGCGTCTGGATGAATGCCTCCTGGCCGACACTGAGCGCCTGCGGCCTTACGTGGACCTGCCGGCGGTCCAGCAGGCCTACCGCCGTGTGTGCGCCGTGAACAACCCTGACCTCGCCATCTGGCCGGCACTGACCGAGATGGTCCAGATTACGCTGCTGGGGCTGTGGCTGCGAACCGATTTTGAAGCGGACGAGCCTGTAGCCGCCGGGCCACACGGGCACTGATGCGAACCGCGACTGGCGTTTTTTGCGAGTCGTGATACCATTTACGCTCTCTCAGACAACCCAAGGAGCAGCCAACATGGACGAGCTAACCAACCTGCAGCTGGCGGCCGTGTCACCAAGCGGCGCGGCGCCCAAGAAATCGTACGCCCCGCCTCAGTTGGTCGTGCACGGCACCGTGGCCGAATTGACCCTTAAGATCGGGACGAATAACGACGTGGATCAAGGCGGCAGCTTCAACCCCCAGACCAACTGACAATCCGCTTCTCCAATCAGCCCGGCTGCGCCTGCCCAATCCGTATCCCGCCAGGAGATCGCCATGAATGCTTCTGAACCAGCCCGCGCCTCGTCCCCCAAGCGCCCCTACCGGGCCCCGCGCCTGACCGTGCATGGCACGGTGGCGGAGCTGACCCAGGCCAAGCTGGCGGACCAACTGTTGGCGCCTGGTTATTTGACGGCCGGCTAGACGGAACTGAACGTGAGATGCTGCTGACCACCCACGCTGCTGCCGGTCAACCGCAATCGACCCAGGCCAAAATCGCCAAACGGCGCTACGTCGCCCCGCGCCTGATCCTGCATGGCACGGTGGCGGAGCTGACGCAGGCCAAGGGGGTGGGCCAGTTGCTTGGAGCTGTTTATCTGGCGGCTGGCTAGTGGCGGCTAGCCCATTGTGGTGAGCGGCCACGCTTATCAGGCATATGGGCTGAACATCCATTCCACCATTGCCCTGCCTGAGCTCAGGTCTGCCGGTGCAGTTGACCAGACAGACCTTTTTATTTTCTCGCAGCCGGTGACGGGTCCGGAGCTGGGCGAGCGCCCGGCGCGGATGGCGTGGACCGAGGGCGGCGACGCCAGCATCGCCGTGCGCGAGGCCGGCGCGTTTCTGGTGCGCGGCGGGCGGGAGATCATTGTCGATCCGGCACCGCAGGCCGATGACAGCGTGCTGCGGCTGTATTTATTGGGGCCGGCGCTGGCCGTTGCTTTGCACCAGCGTGGCTGGCTTATCCTGCACGCCAGCGCCGTGGCCCTGGGCGAGAAAGTGGTGGCGTTCCTGGGCGGCTCCGGCTGGGGCAAATCCACGCTGGCCGCGGCGCTGCAGCAGCGCGGCCACCCGCTGGTGGCGGATGATTTTATCGCCGTGCCCATTGACGCCGAGGCCGGCGCGCCGCGCGTCTACCCCGGCTTCCCGCAGCTCAAGTTGTGGCCGGAGGCTGCGGCGTCGTTGGGGACAGACGCGGCACAACTGCCTCGCGTGCACCCCGGCTTTGAAAAACGCGCCCAGCGCCTGAGCGCCGGGTTCGCCCACGAAGCGCTGCCGCTGGGCGGGCTGTATGTGCTGGCCGAGGGCGAGCCGGCCGGCATCCAACCTTTGGACAAACAAGCCGCGCTGGTCGAGTTGGTGCGCCACTCGTATATGTCGCATACTTTGCCGCCCGCAGCGGCCGCCGCCCACCTGCGCCAGTGCGCGGCCGTACTGCGTCAGGTCGGTCTGAGCCAATTACGGCGGCCGAAGTACCTGCCAGGCCTGCCCGCCATCTGCGCCATGGTGGAGGCCGACGCGGAAGCCGCCCAAATACGCTGACCGGCGCCAGAGCCGGGGGTGGTACACTTTGCGGGCGCGCCACGGCCGGCTATCGCCAGGCCGGCCCGCCAGGGGCATCACACATGTACATCCGCACGGTTACCTATTTTCTCGATCCCGGCTTTCCATTGGCCGATGACCGCATTGCCGAAGCCGGGCAGGTCGTGGCTGAAGCGAAAGACGCGTTGGCGGAAGCCGGCTACATCGTCCAGTCGCTGCGGCTGGCCATTTCGCCCTTCGGGCGCGTTCTCAACGGCGATGCCAGCCGCCTGAAGCAGTTGGCCCTGGATCTCGAAGCGGCTTGCTTCGTCTACAAGCTGGATTTTGCCAGCCTGGGCCCGGCCCGGCCGGCGGATGGCGCGGCCATGTACCAGGCTATCCCGGAGGCCTTGGAAGCCGCCGAGCACGTCTTTGCCTCGGCCAGCATTGCCGACCCGGCCGGCGGGCTGAGTTTGCCGGCGGTACGCTGGACGGCGGACGTAATCCAGCGCTGCGCCCAAATTGGGCCTAATGGCTTTGGCAACCTGCGCTTCACCGCCCTGGCCAATGTCCCAGCCGGCTCGCCCTTCTTCCCAGCCGGCTACCATGATGGCGGCTCACCCATGTTCAGCCTGGGCGTGGAAGCCGCAGAACTGGCGGTAACGGCTTGCGCCGAGGCCACCTCGCTGGCCGACGCGCGGGCGCGGCTGGTGCGCGCCGTGGAAGACCACGCCCAGCGCCTGGTGAAAGCCGTCAAGCGTTCCAGCAGCCGCCGCGGCCTGCGTTTTGGCGGCATCGACTTCACCCTGGCACCCTTTCCAGAAACGGCGCGCTCGCTGGGCAGCGCCATGGAGCGCCTGACCGGGCAACCCATGGGTGGGCATGGCACCCTGGCGGCGGCGGCCTTCCTGGCGGACGCGCTGGACCGGGCCCGCATCCCTTCGGCCGGCTTCTCAGGCTTGTTCTTCCCGGTGCTGGAAGATTCGGTGCTGGCGGCGCGCGCCGCCGAGGGCCGGCTGACCGTCAGTGATCTGCTGCTGTACTGCACGGTCTGCGGCGCGGGGCTGGACACGGTCCCACTGCCGGGCGCGGTGAGCAGCGACATCCTGGCCGGCATCCTGGCCGATGTCGGCGCGCTGTCACTGCGGCTCAACAAGCCGCTGACTGCCCGGCTGATGCCTATCCCCGGCAAACAGGCGGGCGATGAGATTCATTTTGACTTTCCGTACTTTGCCGACAGCCGCGTGATGGCGACGCGCGACTCCGGGCTGGGCGGGCTGTTCGTGGGCGACGAGGCGGTGGAGATTGGGCCGCGAGTGAGGGGATAGAGCAGTGTGTGGGTATGGGAGTATGGGGGTGTGTGAGTTTACCGGTACTCGGGATGCGCCTGGATAAACTTGTCGAGCCGGGCGCGGGCGGTGGCGCGGACTTTGTTATGCAAAAATGGGCTCCAGCCCAGCAGCATGCCTGAGGGCCCCAGCGCCTGGCTGGACCAGCGCCAGAAGTTGAAGGTGTCGTGGTGCACCAGGATGCGGCCGGATTGGAATTGGAATTCCGCTTCGATGACGTTGAGCACCTTGCGCCCCGTGCTTGAAAACGTATAGCGCGCTTCCCAATGCGCTCGGCCAGTGGAGTCATTGGCCTGCACGTCGCGGTGGGTGGCCTGCAAGTCGCCATCGCCGCCAATGAGCATGTGCCACATGGCGCCCACTTCCTTGCCCTTGAGCGAAAAAACCGCGTCGCTGAATTCCGCCGCCGGCTGGTAACAGACCTGCATGGCGGCGTAGTTCTTCGCGGCAAAGGCGTTGTAGAAGGCTTCAATCAATTGCTCGTTGGGGTGCATGGGCAGGCTCCGATTTTGAGATACTGTGTCGCTTCTCAGACGACAAGAAAAGCCTGGTGAAATTAGGCTCAACAGGCGCGACGCCGCCAGTATAGTCGGAGTGCTGGAGGACACAAGCGGCAATGCCTGAGCAACACAATCACAGCCAATGACATTATGTCCGTCACTAGGACCCCATTTTTGCTGCCACTGCTTTTTGCCATTTTGCGCCGAAAAACCACTACTGCCACTACTGCCAGACGAAAACAGATAGCCTGGCGCTTGGGCCGGTCCGCCGGCTGCTACCGCTGGGCATGCGCTGATTAAGGTCGCCCCATCGGCAACAACTTGACAGCCGCCTTAAATCGCGGATAATCGACCGTAATCGAACAGCACCAAAGGCTGTGACGGAGAAAAGTAAGCGGTTTGAAGCCGCCAGGGAGGTTGGGTCCTCGACTGTAAGCCCAACCCGGCAGACCCTCGCTGAAGTTCTCTCCCGAGCCGAGCGCGTGAATGGCGTTGCAAGCAGCGCCTATTAGCCGCCTCCGCCGGTC
>JAYTFQ010000728.1:0-11352 GCA_043734225.1 Anaerolineales bacterium
GCCGCGCGCGGCACGTGTTGACGCCAGAAACTGGCCTTACCGGCCCTCTATGACTGTCACTCTGAGAGGTCAAGCCGCGCGCGGCATGTTTTGACGCAAGAAACTGAGCAGCGCCAGCGATATAGTTAGGTATGACGCCCGACAAGCTAAGACCGTTAGCGCACTGGTGCGTAAGAGCCCGTCTCTGAGTATGGTTCTGGTCAAGCATGATGTGCAGACTGGTGGCGGCGGGCGGCTCGACCTGACCCGCAGACCCCGATGAGCAGCGTATCCGTGATCGACTTGACCGGGTCTGGGCGTCGGCTGGAGGCCAAAACAGATGAGTCGCAAGTCGCAGTCGAAGGCCAAGGCGTTGGCCGTGGAGTGGACGACCCTGAACGCGGATGTGGCCGGGCTGGATATCGGCGCGAGTGAGATTTGGGTGGCGGTGCCGCCCGATCGCGATCCGAACCCGGTGCGTGCCTTCAGCACGTTCACGCCCGACTTGGTGCGGCTGGCCGACTGGCTGGCGGCGTGCCGGGTCAGGAGCGTGGCCATGGAGAGTAGTGGGGTGTATTGGATCCCCATCTTCGAACTGCTGGAAGCGCGCGGGTTTGAAGTCTATCTGGTCAATGCGCGCCACATCAAGAACGTGCCCGGCCGCAAGAGCGACGTGCAGGACTGCCAGTGGATCCAACGTTTGCACAGCTACGGGTTGCTGAGGGCTTCCTTCCGGCCGGAAGCCGAGATGGTGGTGCTGCGCGCCTACCTGCGCCAGCGGGCGATGTTGATCGAGCATCGGGCCCCACATACGCGAAGCGAACATATGCAGAAAGCGCTGCAACAGATGAATGTGCAATTGAACTTGGTCCTGAGCGATATCACCGGCGTGACCGGCATGCAGATTGTGCGCGCAATTGTGGCCGGTGAACGCGATCGGCTGGTGCTGGCCCGTTTCCGCCAACCCGGCTGTCGCTCGACCGGGGAAGAGATTGCCAAGGCGCTGACGGGCAACTATCGCCCGGAGCATGTCTTCGCACTCAAGCAGGCGCTGACCCTGTACGACACCTACACCCAGCAGTTGGCCGAGTGTGATCGGCAGCTCGCACAGCAGTATACGGCGACCAAGCCCCGCTTTGACCCGGACGATCCCGAGCATCCGCTAGGACCCGATCCCAAGCCCAACAGCCACAGCAAGAATGCGCCTAATTTTGATGCGCGCACGCCTTTGTTCCAACTGAGCGGGGTCGATTTGGTAGCGGTCAGCGGCTTTGATGAAAGCATGGCCCAAACCATCCTGGCCGAAATCGGGACGGACATGCACGCCTGGCCGACGGTCAAACACTTCTGCTCCTGGTTGGGCCTGGCGCCGCATAACGACATTACCGGCGGGCGCGTGGTTCGCAGCCGAACTCTGAAAAACCACAACCGGGCCGCTCAGGCCCTGCGGATGGCGGCCGAGGCCGCTGGACGAGGCAAAGACGCGATTGGCGCCTACTACCGACGCATGCGGGCGCGGGTCGGTGCCCAGCAGGCCATCACCGCTACCGCCCACAAGTTGGCGCGCATCATCTACCATATGCTACGTGACCGTCAATCCTTCCAAGCCGTTACGGCCCAGGCCTACGATGACCAGCAGCAACATCGCGAGCTCACGGCCCTCCAGCGCCGCGCCGCCAAGCTTGGTTTGACGCTCCAGCCCAAACCCACTGGATGACAGTTTCTGAGCAGCGCGAACGCGCTGCCTGGGGACCATCGGCATCTTATCGCGCGACAGGTTAGCGCCCCTTTGGGGAGAGCCTCTGCTCCTGGCACCCGCTACTGGTTATTTCTGAGCAGCGCGAATGCGGCGACTTCGGCCTTGTTTCACGGTGGCGCGCAATGCGCAGCGTCCCCTGTGGGGACGGGCCTCCCGCCATGTCCGTCGCGACTGTCGGTTTTTGAGCAGCGCCCATGCGCCGCACTCCAACCGGCGCTGCGCTAATATCGGCTGCTCTCCCTCACCCCGGCCCTCTCCCGCTGGGCTAATCCTTACCCACATCTTGGCGCCAGGAGTGGGGACGCATCACATGATACATAAAAGACAGGTCCGCCAAACGTTGAAAACCTTTCCACAAGACCGTCGCGCCCGGTTCGCCATCCCGCTTGCGGGCCAAGAAGCCGCCGAGTTGGCCGATCCAGCGGACGGCTTGATGCAGACTGGGCGGTGTGGCTGGCGGCCGCGCCACGCGATGGATGGCGCAATACAGGGCTTGCCATTCATCCGGCTCCAGCAGGGCCGTACAGGCGATGTCCGGCAGGGTCCGGCTCAACCAGACCGCATACAAGATCCGCCAGGCAATCACACTGTACAGGGCCAGACAGCGTTGCAGCCGCTCGGCGGTTTCCAGTTGGCGCTGCTCCAGGCGACAACCACTTTTGAGCACTTTGTGCCAAACTTCAATCCCCCAGCGCACGCTGTACCAATCCAGGCGTTCCACCGCCTCGGCCCCGTGGTTGACCGGCACACTCGTCAACAGCAGCCAATCCAAGGGTGGCACCCCACTGGGAGGCGCCAGCTCGACCGCCCACACTACCCACAGCGTCACGCTGGGCAAGTGCTCGCTGGTCCGGTGTTGGGGTGGCTTGAAGGTCACCTTCCGCCAGCGCACACTCAATTGAGCCGACCGCGCGGGTTGCTGGGCGTGGCGCGGCACCTGCACCGTCAGGTTGGCCGCCACCGGTTGGCTGGCCACTGCCGCCCACAGCCGGCGCTCCGGCTGAGCCTGCACGCTGCGATTTTGGGTCGCCCGCACCAGCAGGTCCACCCCCGGCGGCCGCTCGGCGATAAACAGATCGTATACATCCGCTTCGCGATCCCCGACGCTGATCAACTGGGTGGTGGGGCAAGCGCGCCGGGCCGGCCCCAGCGCCGCCAGGCTGGTCAGCCATTTGTGGCTTTCTTTCTCGGTAATCGCGCGGGTCTTGTGATCGGGCAAAGCGGCGTACTCGGCTGCGTCGCGCGCCCACACTTCCTGGGCCAGCATGCCCAGCGGTCCCCGTTCCAGGCTAAAGGCGAGCGTGCTGTGGACGACCAAGCCCTGATGGCTGGCGCTGGCCAACGGTCCCAAGCCCGTCGTGCGCGGATGCTCGGTCCAATCCAGCAGGGTCGTATCTTGCACCGCCAGCACGCGCGCCACCGTCGCCAAGCGTCCATAGGTGGCCTGGACGTGACCGGCCAGGATCGCAGCCGGTTCGACGGCCGGATTCCCGAAGAAGCGATAGGCCGCCTTCAATTGAGCGCCATCTTCGGTGGCCGCTGGCAAAGAAGCGCTGGGTTTGCGCCCCAATACCATGGCCAACTCTACCAGCCGGGCAGTGCGCCGGGCGTCGCCCAATTCCACCGTCCCCAGTTCGTGGGCGGCCCAATGCTCGACCGCTTCATCATCCAGCCGCTCTGCCAACTCGCTCGTCGTAGTCATCCCCGTATCCTAGCACGCCTGTCCCACACAACCATAAATGTGGGTAAGGATTAGCCCGCTGGGAGAGGGAGAAAACCGCCATTTTTTCAGGCAGTAACTGAAATTTCTGAACAGCGTCATATGTTACCTTGAGCCGTGCGTCACGGCTGCGCGCAACGGGCCTCCCGACTGGTCCGATAGTCAAGATGGCTTCAACAGCGGGAACATATCGACGTGTCAGCGTGTCAACGCGTCACGCGCAGTGTACTGAGCACCTCACGCGTAGTACTTCGCTGCGTTATTCAGTTGGTCAGACGTTGCTGTTGTCGCTTCCCGCGTTTGCTTCCCACGCCACCCGGCCATTGATGAGGGTGGCGGAGACCTGCAAGTCAGGGGTCAGCAATACCAGGTCGGCCCGCCCGCCGGCGCGCAGCGCGCCGCGGTCCGCCAGCCGCAGGGCGCGGGCCGGTACGGCCGTCACGCTGTCAATTGCTTGCGAAACAGAGCAGCCCGTAAATTGGATCAGGTTGCGCACTGCCTGATCCAGGCTCAGGATGCTCCCCGCCAGCCGGCCGTCGGCCAGCCGCGCCGAGGTCTCGTCCACGATCACTTCAAACGCTCCCAGCCGGTAGCGCCCTGGCGGATTGCCCAGCGCCGCCATGGCGTCGGTCACCACGCTTACCTGGCCCGGCCCCTTACAGCGCCAGAGCAGATCGACGACAGCCGGGTGCACGTGAATGCCATCCGGGATGATGCCGGCGATGGCGCGCTCGTCGGTCAGCAGCGCCGCCGCCAGCCCTGGGGCGCGGTGGTCCAGCGCCGGCATGGCATTGAACAGGTGCGTGCCATAGCGCACCCCGGCGTCCAGCCCGGCCCCCGCCTGGTCGTAATCCGCCATGGAGTGGCCGGCGCTCACCAGCACGCCGCGCGCGCTCAGGGTCCGGATCACCTCCAGCGCCCCCGGCAGCTCTGGCGCCAGCGTCACCAACCTTACTCCGTGCGCCGGCGACCAATCCGCAACCTCGGGCAGGGTGGGGAGGCGCATCAGGCTGGAGTCATGCGCGCCGCGTTTGGCGCGGTTCAGAAACGGCCCCTCCAAATGCAGACCCAGCGGCCAGGCGCCCACGTATCCCGGCGGCAGGCCGGCCTGGATGACGCGCTGTGCCGCTGACACGGTTGCCAGCGGGGAGGTGATGATGGTCGGCAGAAAGGCCGTCACCCCATATTGCGGCAGCCGGCGCCCCACTTCCCAGATCGTTTCCGGCGCGGCGGTAAAATCCAGCCCAAAGGCCCCGTTGAGCTGCAAATCGATAAAGCCAGGCGCGATCAGCCGTCCGCCGGCATCCAGACGTTCGGCGCCCGGCGGGCACGGCAGCGCCTCGCCGGAGCCCACGGCCCGGATAGTGTCGCCTTCGATCAATACTGCCAGGTCGGCCGCGCCGGCCGGATCGGCTGCCGGACGCGCGCCGTAGAGGTATAGCATGCTGGCGCGCTAGTCCGGGTCCATGCCGCCCACATGCGGCATGGCGCTCAGCAGGCCGTCTTCCATGCCCATTATCGACTTCGGGCGCGCCTCATTGGCCTCGCCGACCGGCCGCGGCGCGTTGGCGGCGCACGGCGTGCCAAACTGGGGCTGGGCGTAGGGCAGGTGGGTGCTGCCGCGCGCCAGGATGTGCAGATAGTTGCCGGACTCGCCCTCAAACGCCTCGCCGGCGTTCCAGGGCACAAACGAGCGCGCGTTGCAGTAGTGGCCCACATACGCGCGCCGCGGCATATCCGATTCGTTGTTGTACGACCAGTGCACAATGTGCCCGCCAAAAAAGACCACGTCGCCTGGCTCAGCCAGGGCGGCCGCTTCCTGGCCGGCATACTTCTTCACCACCCGCTTCAGCCCATTGGCCGACTCGTCCATCGAGCTGGCGTTGTCGATCGTGCCCAGATCGTCGATATTGGTGCTGAGTGCCGAGCCCAGGCCGCGCGGGTCGGGATACACCGGCTCATTTTGTGAGCCCACCGCGTACCACACGCAGCCGTTGGCGACGGTGGCCGGCGTCAGCGCCAGCCATGCGCCGCACAGCGTGTCTGGGAAGGTGGGGATGTAGTACGAATCCTGGTGATAGCCCTGGCCCACCTGCCCCGGGTCCTTAAAGAACAGCATCGACTGCAGCGCCAGCACATCCGGGCCAATCAGCGCCGCCAGCACGTCCAGCATGCGCGGGTGCAGAAAGAAGCGCTCATGGATTTCCGACACCCGGTGCAGCATGTGCATTCGCGCCGCGCTGTGGCGCTCGTCGGGTTTCACCCCAAACCCATGGATTTTCACCGCATCGTCATTGAACACCCGCCCGGCGCGCATGTCGTCCATGTGGTCGTTCAGCGCCTGCACGTCCTCCGGCGGCACCAGGCCCTTCACCACCAGAAAACCCCGCTCCCGGAACGAGACATATTGCTCAACGCTGATGCGGTAATTGGTGTATTCGCGTGTTGGATTTATTTCAAGGGTTGCCATGTCGTCTGTCTCCTGCTTTTCCCGGTTCGCATCTTTTCCTACCTGCCGTTAGAATTATAGGCCAGGCTGGTGTTACCGCCATATCCATTTCGCCACCCACCAGCGCGAGGCATGGTCGATGTTCAATCCCACCCACTTGCAGTTCTACCAGGATAACGGCTACGTTGTGGTCGAGGGCCTTTTCAGCCCGGCCGAGGCTGCGCAATACCGCGACCACTTTATGGACCTGCGCCGCTTCCCGCAGCAGGGTGACGACACCGGCATCGTCACCGACCCCAACGACCCCATCAAGCGCTATCCGCGCATGATCAAGCCGCACAAATGGGACGCTCTGTCGCTGCATTGGATGCTGGAGCCGCGCCTCAACGCTTGCCTGACCGGTCTGCTGGGCAGCGAGCCGTATGCCGCGCAGACCATGGTCTACTTCAAGCCGCCGGGCGCCCGCGGCCAGGCGCTGCACCAGGATAACTACTATCTGCGCGTCGCGCCCGGCACCTGCATGGCGGCCTGGATGGCGCTGGATGACTGCGACGAGGCCAACGGCTGCATGCAGATCGTGCCCGGCAGCCACAAGTGGTCCATCTTGTGCACGGTGGAGGCCGACACCAGAATTAGCTTCACACCGGTCACGGTGCCGCTGGCTCGCGGCCAGTCTTCGATGCCGGTGCTGATGAAGGCCGGCGATGTGCTGTTCTTCAACGGCTCCATCGTACACGGCAGCTATCCCAACACCACCGCCGACCGCTTCCGCCGGGCGCTCATCGGCCACTATGTCGATGGCACTGCCGAGCAGGTGTCCAAGGGCTATCAGCCGCTGGTGCGCATGGACGGCACGCCGTTTGTCATGCCCAACAGCGAGATTGAGGGCAGCACCTGCGGCGTGTGGGTGGAGCGCGACGGCGCGTCGGCCATTGAACAAATCGGCCGCGAGCTGCTGGTACGGCGCGGCGGCGAATAAGCCGCGCCACATCGCTTAAAGAAAATACGCGGGCCGTTCGAAGAGCGAACGGCCCGCGTATTGGTTAGTTAGTGGACGGCGCGCAATTGACCACGACGCCGTTTTGCGCCGCCGAGGCCTTAATCGCGTCGTACAGCCGCGCCATGCGCAGCCCCACCTCCGGCGGGGCCGGGTTGGCCAGCTTGCCGGCCCGCACCGCCAGGAATTGCTCCCACACCCCCAGCGACGGCGGGGTGCTCACCGGCTGAAGCTGGCTTTCGCCCGCCTTCTGCAGCTCCAGAAACTCGCCCCACATGCCGGTGCGGACGATGGCGGTCTCGCCAAACACGCGAATATCCGAGGCGCAGCTCGGGATGGCCTCGCCGCAGCCGTGCAGCGTCACCAGCGCGCCGGAGGCCAGCCGGCCGATGGCCACGCCCATCGTTTCCACCGGTTGGCCGCGATTGTCCAGCCAGGCCGCCACCTCCACAAAGGGCTCGCCGGCCAGCTCCACCACCGTGTTCAGCACGTGCGCGCCCGTGTCGAACAGGAATCCGCCGCCAGAGAGCGCCGGATCCTGGCGCCAGGTATTGCGCGTCATCAGGTCCCAGTTCTGCCAGGCCGTGGCGCTGATGCTCTGAATGGCGCCGCATTCGCCCGCCCGCAGCATGCGCACCGCCTCGCGCAAATTGGGCGACAGGCTGCCCGGGAAGGCCACCACCAGCAGCCGCTGGGTCTTGTCGCGCAGCGCCATCAGGCTTTCCGCCTCGCCCGCGTTCATCACCATCGGTTTTTCCAGCAGCACGTCCACCCCGGCCTCCAGGCAGGCCTGGGTCTGGTCATGGTGATAGGCATGCGGGGTGATGATAAAGGCCGTGTCCACCGGGTGCTGCGCCAGCAGCCGCCCCAAATCGGTCTCATTCGGCGGCGGGGGCTGGCCGGCGTCGGTGAAGAGTTTCGCGAAGGCGGCGTACTGCTCGGGCGAGGGTTCGCACACCACTGTCACGCGCGTGGTGTCGAGCTGTTTCAGAATATTGCGCATGTGGTGGCGCGCCATCCCACCACAACCGATCATTGCCATGGCAATCGGACTGGACATGGGTCTCCTGTAGGTCTTGCGCTGAGTTGAGCAGTGGCGATTAATCAGCTATGCTATGCGCCATTGTAGTCCAAATCCGAATCTCGAAAGGACGATCCGATGGACCATGACCCGCGCATTACCGTGTGGGGCGAATACCGGCATGAGCTTAGCGACCCGCAGGTGGGCCGCGTTTACCCGGACGGCATGCACGGCGCCGTGGCCGCCGGGCTGAAGCAGCACGGTTTCACCCACGTCCGCACCGCCACGCTCGACCAGCCCGAGCACGGCCTGACCGAGGCGGTGCTGGCCGAGACCGACGTGCTCACCTGGTGGGGGCACATGGCCCACGACGCCGTCAGCGATGAGATCGTGAACCGCGTTCACGCCCGCGTGTTGGCCGGCATGGGGCTCATCGTGCTGCATTCCGGCCACCTCTCCAAAATCTTCGTCAAGCTAATGGGCACCAGTTGCCAGTTGCGCTGGCGCGAGGCCAGCGACAACGAGCGCCTGTGGGTGGTGGATCCCAGCCATCCCATCACCGAAGGCTTGGGCCCGTACATCGACCTGGAGCATGAGGAAATGTACGGCGAGCATTTCGATATCCCCGCGCCCGAGGCCCTGGTGTTCGTCAGTTGGTTCAAGGGCGGCGAGGTCTTTCGCAGCGGCTGCTGCTATTCGCGCGGGCGCGGCAAGATTTTCTACTTTCGTCCCGGCCACGAGAGCTTCCCCACTTATTTTCACGCCGGCGTGCGCCAGGTGATTGCTAACGCCGCCCACTGGGCGGCGCCCAGCCACGGCCCGCAGCAGACGCTCCATCCCGGCCCGGCCGCGCCGCTGGAAGCGCTGCCCTGAGGCGGCCAATCTTAACAACCATCCTTTAGCGCACCAGAAAAGCAGGAGCGACCCATGACAACCAATTCCATCAGCGGCCAGGCGCCGTTCGTGTTCGCGCATCGACCCGATTTGAGTTTTCTGCCCGAGGCGGCCCAGGAATACGAAATCCATCTGCATGGCGGCTTTGCCGTGGATGGCCGCGCCGGTTTTGGGCAGGTTTATTACGGCATGCCCGGCTGCGGCGTCATGCGCGTCGAGCCGGATCTAAGCCGGCAAGACATCATCAAGCTGCCGGATGAGCTGCGCCCGCTGAATTTCCACAGCACCAAGCTGGGCGTGTTTGACGGCCAGACCCGGCTGATCATGCCCGCTAACAGCGCCGAGCAGGTGGTCGTGCTCACGCTGGAGGGCCACGTGGAATTCACCCTGCCGCGGCCGGTGTTTGAGCAATACCAGGACAAGGCCGCCCCCTACGCGCCCACCGACACCGTGCTGGTCGGCAACGAGCTGTTCGTCGCCGATGGCTATGGTTCCAACTACATCTCGTCGGCGGATGTCACCACCCGCCAGTGGACGGGCATTTTTGGCGGCCGCACCGAAGACCCAACCGAGAATGGCAAGTTCCTCACGGCTCACGGCCTCAACTTCAGCCCGGTGCACCACCACCTCGACATCGCCGACCGTCCCCACTCCCGTATCCAGACCCACGGCGCAGACGGCCACTTCATCGGCTCGCACAAGCTGCCGTCCGGCGCCTTCCTGTGCGGCATCAACTACGTCCGCTTCCAGGAGCGTTGGGTTGCCGTCATCGGCTGCCTGAAAGATCCGGTGCCGGATCGCCCGGCGCCCATCTATATCATCGACGCCGACACCTACGAGCTGCTCTCCACTATCCGGCCCAAGGAAGACCTGGGCATCGACCTGGCCCAGCATCTGCACAACGTCGTGTTTCACGTCCATGACGGTCAGCTCTATCTGATCTGCCAGGCCTGGAACCCCGGCCACTACTTCATACTGGAGAAGCAGTAACGCTTAATACAGCCATCGAATCTCGGCCGAATTGAATCATATGGCCCGACCCCTTTGGGGTCGGGCCATATGATTCAATTCGGCAAAATCATCCTTGATTTCTATGGTCACATTGGGTTTCGGCGCGGTGGCCTGGCGTTGGGCGGAGCCGTGGCCCCTACCAAGTTTGCGTCAGGTGGTCGGCCACCCGGAATGCCATCGCCATAATCGTCAAGACCGGGTTGAAGCCGCCGTTGGTCACGTTCAGCGAGCTATCGGCCACCAACAGATTGTCGTGACCGTGGACACGGCCCCAGGCGTCCGTCACCGAGGTGCGCGGATCAACACCCATGCGGCAAGTGCCGGCCTGATGTTGGCCGGCGCTGAGCTTTAAGCTGGGCACCTTGCCCCACATCCTCACCGCCCCGGCCGCCGCCAGCCATTCCTTCTCGCGCGCCAGCATGAAGGCCGAGGTGCGGATGGTCTCTGGATGTGTGGCTCCCGAAAGGCGCGCCACTGGCCGCCCCCAGCGGTCGCGCACGGCCGGGTCCAGCGTCACGCGCGCCTCCGGGCTGGGGATCTCCTGCACCGGGCTGGTCACGCGCACCAGCCGCTGATAGTTCTCGCGCATAAAGCGCTTGTTTTCGATCCCCCAGCGCGGCAGCTCCGGCGGCAAGCCGTGCTGCCAGTAACGAATGGGCATCTCCAGAATATCGTCGGTCATCATGCCGCCGCCCACCACGCCCGCGTTGCCGTGGTTGAACTGGACGGTGACGGTGGACATGCCCGGCCCGAGCCCATCGAACACGGCCTCCGGCATGATGCCGGTTGCCGCCGGATAGTAGTGGCCTTGCAGGTTGCGCCCCACCTGGTCGTGGGCATTGCCCAGGCCGTGCGGGTGGCGGGCGGAGGTCGAGCTGAGCAGCAGCCGGGCGGTCTCAATCGCGCCGCCGGCGCAGATCACCACCGCCGCCCGCGCGCTGTGCGGCTGGCCGGCGCTGTCCAGGTAGCTCACCCCGCTCACGCGCCCAGCCGCGTCTGTGTCAATGTTGTTCACCACGGTTTCGGTCATCAGCTCGCACCCCCCGCTGGCCAGGGCGCGCTCGATCAGCGTGTTTTGGGTGCCGTTCTTGGCATCCACCGGGCAGGGTGATCCCACGCAATAGGGGCAATGAACGCAGGCCGGGCGTCCGCCATACGGCACGGTGTTCAGCAGGGCCGGAATGCCAAATGTGTCCCAGCCCAGCCGGGCCGCCCCGGCGCGCAGCACGGCGCCCTGCGGGCTGATGGGCATGGGCGGCATCGGGTAGCCCCGCTGCCGCGGCCAATGCCGCGCCGCGCCCTCGCTGTCGCCGGCCACGCCCACTTCCCACTCGGCGCGCTCATAGTAGGGCGCCAGGTCGTCATAGCAGATCGGCCAATCGGCCAGCGAGCTGCCGGCCGGCACGCCATAGGTGCTGGCCATGCGGAAATCCTGCGGCAGGAAGCGCCAGGCCATCCCGCCATACACGCGTGTGCCGCCGCCCACCACCGCCGCGTTGTTCTGATAGCCGCCCTCGTGCGG
>JAYTFQ010000729.1:0-1636 GCA_043734225.1 Anaerolineales bacterium
TAGGCGTTTGTTAAGATTGACCCGCCCGCCGCCTTGCGCCGCCGCGCCGTCCAACGCTGCTGAAACAGCTCCACGCCGGTATAAACCAGCGCGCCCCAGGCCAGGCCAAATGAATAGCCGGCCAACACATCGGTCGGGTAATGATCGCCCATATACAGACGGCTGAACCCCACCAGCACAATGATCAGCGCCTCGTCCAGCGCGGCCAGCAGCCGCCAGCGGCGCGAGGTCAGGCGCGGCAAGAGCAGATACAGGATCAGCCCATACAGCAGCATGGTGGTCATGGAATGCCCGCTGGGAAAACCGGGGCCGGGCAGCGGCGGGTTGAGCGGGTCGGAGAAGACCGGCCGATGGCGGGCAAAAAAGTGCGACAGCACCTCGAACCAGCCGTTGCCGCCCAGCACGCCGATCAGCAGCATGCTCAGCTCCCGCCAGTACCGTTTCCACAAAAAGACCAGCCCCAGCAGCACGGTGATGCCCAGCGCCGCCTCGCGCCCAAGGGTGCCGCTGAAGCGCATGGCATCGAAGCCCAGCCGGGAATTGTGGGTGGCGAAGGCATGCAGCGCCTGGTCGATGGGCTCGTCCCAACCCAACAGCGGGCCGTGGGTGCGCACGTTAATGGCCAGCAGGCCGAAAATCAAAGCGCCCAGCACAAACGCCCCCAGCCCAAAAGCCGGGTGGCGGGCCAAAAAACCGTCTGGGCCGGAACGAGCCGGGCGGCGGCCATCAGCCACAGCCGGCTGGGGGGCGATAGCGCGAGCAGATGAGGTCACGCGGGTCAATTTCCTTATACAGGCAACGGCCGGGCCAAACAGCACCGGGCCGGAGCGAAGACGGGCGCACACGATCTAGCCTATGCTGGATCGAGGTGCGCCCTAACATGGCCGTCAAGACGAACGGTTACCGCGCTGGAAGAAAGGTTATTTCTTCCGAGCGACGGCGCCGATGCGCGTCCACTTGGCGCACATGATCGAATAGGCGCCGAACAAAACCAGGCCCAGCGCCACCAGGCCCAGGAGAACCAGGCCATAGGGCGCGTGCGCCAGGGCAGCCAGCGCGGCGTCAAAGCCTTTGGACTGCGTGCTGCCGCCGGCTAAGCCCGCTTGCAAAATGAGCAACCCGATGATGCCGAATACAACGCCGCGAGCCGCGTAGCCGGACTTGCCCAGCCAGGTGGCGGTCTTCAGTTCATTGGCGCTCATTTCGCCGGTCTTCAAATCGCGCAGGAAGTGGGCGCTGTAAGCGGACGCCAGCTGCCCGGCGCCCATGGCCAGCCAGAGGATGCCAAAGGCCACCACCAGCCACTTGCCGCCCGGCCCGGAGGCCAGGCCGGCCGGCACGGCGCTGCCGCCCGCGGCCGAGGTGCTCGGTTTGCTCATAATGGCCGCCAGGGTGGGGACCAGCAGCAGGGCGTAGGACAACCCGCTAAAGAGGAAGCCGGCCCGGTCGAACAGGCCCTTGGCATCCGAGCCGCGGCCGAGCGGATCGAGGACGGCGCGCACCACGCCCCACAGCGCGTAGCCCACCAGCCCAATCGCGATCACAATCAGAAAGATCTTGCCGAACGGTTGGCGGCCTATGACGGCAATGGCGCTGGTGGGACTGGTGGTCCCCCCGCCGGCGCCGGCAGCCAGCT
>JAYTFQ010000730.1:0-2701 GCA_043734225.1 Anaerolineales bacterium
GGTCACTCGCTGGCGGGCGTGGAGCTCACCCATTTTGCCGCCACCTACCCGGACCGGGTCGAAAAGCTGATCTATCTGGACGCGCTGGACGACCGCCGCGGCTTTGCGGCGCTCCACGACCTGAACCCGCTCAAGGATGTCGAGCCAGAGAAGTCAGACAGCGCGCCGCGTTCGCTGGAAGAATATATTTCCGACAGCAAGCGGGACATGCCCTACTTCGCGGAAATTTGGAGCGAGGTATGGGAGGCGGAGTTTACCCACAACGTCAAAGTCAACGAAGAGGGGATCTATGTGGGCAAGATGCCGGCCGCGGTCGCCGAGATGATGACTGAACACCTAATCAAGGGCTATGCCCCCAAACCGGTCACCGCCCGCATCCCCATCCTCAGCTTCGTGGCGCTGGGCAGTTCCACCCTGGGCAACGGCTACACCGCCGCGCAGCGCGCCGCCTGGGATCAATTCGAACGCCAGGTCCGGCAGCCCTTTGCCCGGTCATTGGCCGCCGAATTCCAAAGCCGCTTTCCGCAGGCGCGCATCGTCGTGCTGCCGGATGGCCATCACTACTGCTTCCTGGTCCAGGCGGAGCAGGTCTATGCCGAAATGCGGAAATTCATGCTGGAGTAAGTCCGGGGCGCTATAGGCCGCGCGTTATATGGCACGCCACATCGGTCGGTTCTTAAAGCCACATGTGTTGGGGCTTAAAGGCACATGATTTTTCGCCATTTGCCTTGTTTTAGGCGCTTCCGCCACACCCGCCACACCCGCCACATCAAAAGTGATAGGTGGGCCGGCGCCTGACGCGGCCACTTCAAAACCGGCCGGTGGGCCGCGCCTCAACTCAGTCCATCAATCTCCGCCGCCAGCCCAAATCTCTGGAACAGCGCCGGGATCAAGAACATTTGCATCTCGGCCAACTGCTGGCCCTCAAAGCGCAGCACCTGCAGGGCGTGAGCGTGGAAGTACCCGTCGCCGTCGTCGCGCCGGTAGCTGGCAAACGCCAGTTGGCCATTGGCCGCTGTCGGCCGCAGCCGCCAGCGCCCGGCCGAGCCAGGCACAAACATCACCTGCGCGTGCCGCCGGATGGCGTCGCGCCCCAAATACCAGGTGGGCGAAGGCGGCATGCTGAACACCGCCTGGTCTGTCAGCAGCGCCACCAACCCCTCCACATCGCCGTTCTCCCAGGCCGCCACATACCGGCTCAGCACCGAGCGCGTGGGCGGGTCCAGCCGCGCCGCCGGCTCGCGCGCCGGGTAGCGGCCGGCCAGCGTCACCCGCGCGCGGCGCAGCAGGCCATTCACCGCCGCCACGGATATCTCCAGCAGTTGCGCCACTTCGCGCGCCCGCCAATCCAGCACATCGCACAGGATCACGATCACCCGCTGGCGCGGCGGCAGCCACTGCGTCGCCGCCAGAAAGGCCAGGCTGATGCTCTCGCGCAGCGAGTAGCGCGCCTCCGGGCCCAGCGCCGCCTCCGGCAGCCGAGTGTCCGGGAACGGCTCCAGCCAGATCGGCTCGTTCACCGCCGCGCCAATACCGCTGGCCGGTTCGGCCGGCAGAAAGTGGTCGGCCGACAGCCCGCGCCGTGCCCGCTTCGCCAGCGCGTCCAGGCACACGTTCGTGGCAATCTTGTACAGCCAGGCGCGGAAGTATTGCCCGCCGCTAAAACCGCCCAGGCCGTTCCAGGCGCGCAGGAAGGTCTCCTGCACCATGTCTTCCGCGTCCTGCACCGAGCCCAGCAGCCGATAGCAGTGCAGCAGCAGCTCGGCCCGGTGCGGCTCAACCAGGTCGCTGAACGCCTGCGAGTTGCCGCCGCGCGCCGCGGCCAGCAGCGTCTCGGCCGGCGCCGGCCAGGCCGCGCCGGCGCGCTGGTTTGGGTGTGCGCTGTTCGCCGTCATCTTGCTGGCGATTGTAGGGTAGCTCACGGCGACGTGCAATCCGTGCTGACCAGGGTGTTCGAGGATTATTTGGCGAAATTTGCACGTGTGGCCCGCGTTCCGCCGGGCCACACGTGCAAATTTCGCGGGGATTTATTATGGCCTGGCCGGCCGCGCCGGCGCCAGCAACCGCATCACAATCAGCAGGCTGCTCACCAGCAGCGCCGGCACGTAAATCGCCACAATCACCCAGTTGAAGCCCAGCGGGTAGCTGAACACATTGTCCAGCGTCGATTGGATGATGGCGTTGACCGTATCCAGCAGGCCAAAGCCGATGCACACCCACACCAGCGCCAGCGCCCCACGCCAGCGCGCCCGCAGCGCCGCCAGGGCCAGCAGCGCCAGCGCCGCCGTGGCCAGGTCGCCATAGCCAATCATCACCCGGAAGGCCATCGGCACCCCGACGTCCACCGAGCCCGGCGCCAGGATCGTCCCGCCGATGATGCGGAAGGCGTGCACCCACACCAGCGGCGCCAGCGCCGCCTCCAGCGGCAGCCGCGCCAGCCGCGGCCGCACATACCAAAACCCAATCAGCAGATAGGCGATCAGGCTCAATGTGAATTGAATGCTGAAGAGGACAATCGGCGGCATGGGTCAGGCCTTTCGCATCGGTTGTTCGCCGCGAAAAATGGCGGCGTTGCGCTCGGCAAACGCGTCGAAGGAGGTCGGCGCACAGCCAAAGACATCCGGGATCACGCGCGACACCTGCGCCTCCTTGCCGCGCCGGCGTTCGGCAAACAGCTCAAACAGGGCCTCCACGTTATAAG
>JAYTFQ010000731.1:0-5950 GCA_043734225.1 Anaerolineales bacterium
GGTCGGGCCACAGCCTCCAATTCGGCAGGTAATCTGGCCAGAGGTGCAGGCCCTACAGCAGGAGCAGCGACAACACCACTCCTGTGGCAGCGATGGTGAGGTTGTCGGCGTCACCCAGCGGCAAAGCTTCGACCACGGCGGCGGCCAACGCGATGAGCGCCAGCTTGAGGGCGGCCGGACCCAGCCCCCGGGGCGGGCTGAAATCGCCCAGGGCGTTGAAGAGGGCGAGGAAGGCCAGGGCAAAGACGAAGCCGCCCACGGCCATGGCCAGCGAGCCGGCCCAGCTTTTGGAGGGGTTGAACGGCAGCGGCACACGCCCCCACCTGCGCCCCACAATATCCGCCAGCCCATCGCCGCCGCACAGCAGCATGAGCGCCACCACGCCCACGGGCGAACCGCGCCAGAAAATGAGCGTGGCGGCCACAAAGACCAGGCCATAGTACAGTGGACCGCGCAGAATCTCGCGCCGGTCGCCGTGGCGGGTCATGGCCTGCACGGCGGCGGGATCCTGCATGAAGCCCAGGCCGACGGCGGCGAATTGGGCGGTGATGGCCAACGGCACCAGGGCGGCAAAGAAGCGCGCCTCGGGCTGGGCGCTGAACAGGTGCCAACAGACCAGGAAGAGCGGGCCGGTGCCGATGTGGATGAGCTTGCGGCTGAGCTGCGGGGTGAGCACGCCGCGATGGGCCAGCGCTTCCATCAGGCGCAGCCACACCAGCGACAGGGCGAAGGTGAAGCCGGTGGCGACGATGTCTTGGGCCAGCTTGTTGGAGAAGAATGGGTCAAGCCACATGGAACACCTGACGGCGCCTCAACGGCGCGCTAGCGGCAAGAACAGTCGAGCCAGCAAGCCCGGATAGTGAATGGTGAGCGTGGCCGTGAACGGCAGGCCCAGTTGGGCGTTGACCGGCTGGCTCAGAGACAGCAGCACCGTTTCGTCCGGCGCCTCCGGCGCGTCGGTCAGGAGGTGCACGTTCACTACATGCTGCGCCAACCCAGGTGTAATCGTCACGACCTGGAAGATTGGCACAAAATCCTCCGGGCCGGCCGTGCCGCTCTGGGTGACAAAGGTCACCGAGATCAACTGTGTGCTGGTGGGCGCCACGGTAATGGTGATGGGGGCCAGGCCCTGCGTCTCGGTGACAACGTAGTTGGACGCGCCAAACGCGAAACGCGGCACGGTGGCCGCCGCGGCGGAATTGAAGGTCGCCAGCCGCTGCTGCGTGGTGGCTGTATGATCGTCCGGCGCCTGATTATCGGACGGAATCGTATCGACCGCGCCCGCCGGTGCGCTGAGCAACTTCCGGCCGATTGAGAAAAACTCCAGGTGCACCGTGCTGGCCGGCCCAATGCCGAGATGTGCGAACGGGATGCGCAACTCCAGGCCATGCCCAAAGGCAAAGCCGACGTAAGTGCCCGTCGGGAGCTGGTCCACCCCGCCCCAGTTAATGCCGGCGCCGTCCCAGGCCGCACCGGTCCAATGGTTCAATTCTGTCCATCCGGCCGAATTCATGGCGCTGCTGAACAGGTTGCCATGGATCACCACATCCGGAAGCAAGCGGCTTGTGGTGAAGACGGGCGAACTGCCCACATTATTGTAGGTACTGGTGTAGGCGAAGGTGATGTTGCTGCTCACGGCAGGATGGCTGCCGCCGGAGTTGGCCAGGCCATCCGTGTCAAGGGCCAGGCCAAACTGTCCGATCGAAGTGTTGTTGTAGTTGGGCAGATCGGCATACACCCACAGGCTGTTGGTATCGGTTGTGACGTACAGGTTCGTCAGGTCAGCCCAGGTCGTACCCGTCAAGGCAAAGTCCGCTGCCAAGTCACCGGCCGGATCCTGGGCCACTAACTGGTAGGCGTCGTCGCGCAGCCCGTCCAAAACCAGCGCCGCCGGGGCGGCCGGAACGCTGGGGGCGCCAAATGTTGGCGTGCGAACCGCGGGAGACAATAGTATGGCCGCCGCGAGGACGACCCGCCGGAGCTTGGTAGACATTTAGCCGTGGTGAGAGACGCTGACACTGAATTGCGCAGATATTGGGCCCGGTTGCGTGGGTTGTCAAATGCCGAACGCGCCTATAATCGGGCCACCTTCATTCCAAGGACAATCCATGAAACACATCCTATGCTTTGGCGACTCCAACACCTATGGCCACGACCCGCTCACCCGCCAGCGGCTGGACCGCGACACGCGCTGGCCGGGGGCGCTGCGCAACGCGCTAGGCGAGGGCTATGAAATTATCGAGGAAGGCCTGGGCGGGCGCACGACCGTCTGGGACGACCCGATCGAGGGCTACAAAAACGGCCGGACGTATCTCATTCCGTGCCTGGCATCGCACGCGCCGCTGGACCTGGTGGTCATTATGCTGGGCACCAACGACCTCAAGGCGCGTTTTGGCCTGACAGCGTTCGACATTGCCGAAGGGGCGCGGCTGCTGGTGGGCGTGGCGCAGACCAGCGGCGCGGGGCTCAAAGGCCGCGCGCCCAAGGTGCTGCTGCTGGCGCCGCCGCCCATCACGACCTTGTCCGATTACGCTGAGATGTTTGAGGCCGCCACGGAGAAGTCGCGCAAGTTCGCCGCCCACTTTGCCCGAGTGGCGGGCGAGAGCGGCTGCGCGTTTCTGGACGCCGGCACCGTCATCGTCTCCAGCCCGCTGGATGGCATCCATTTCGAGGCGGGCGAGCATGTGAAGCTCGGTCAGGCCGTGGCGGCCAAGGCGAAGGAGTTGATCGGCTAGCCCGCCGTCGGCGCGCTCAGGGCAGGAACGCCTGGTTCTCCAGCACTTGTTTCAAAAAATACGGCCCGCCGCCATCCAACTGCCATTGCATCAGCGGCTCAGCGGCGTGGTGGATGTCGTCGTAACTCATTGCCATGTGCAGCGGACCGAGCACGCGGGATAGGCGCAGCGCCGTTTCGATTTGGGACGGCGCGGCGATGGCGCGCCAGGGTTCCAGATAGGCCTGGGTAATGGCCGCGCGCCAATCGGGCGGGGCCATTTCCAACAGCGCCGCCAGGCACACAAACGGGTGGGCGATGCAGCCATCGGTCCAGTCAAAGATCATGAACTGGTCCCCGTTGGCGGCGAGATTCCCAATGTGAAAGTCGCCGTGCTCCAGCGTCAGCGGCACGCCCGCGGCCTGCCAATCGGCGCAGGCGGCCGTCAGCCGCGGCGCCAGCGCGCGCAGCTCAGCCAGTTGCTGGCGGGTAAGGCCGCCCGGCTGGTCCAGCCGCATCAGCGCTTCGCCCAGCGGGGCCAGCAGCGCGTCAATTTGCCCTGCCAGCCACAGCGGACCGCGCTCCGGGCAGCCCAAGCGGCGCAGGCCATCCAGGTCAGTGCGCCAGTCAAACTGAATCGCGGCATAGGCGCGCGCCGCCCGCTCCCACACGGCCCGCTCAACGCCCTCGCTTAACACTGTTCCGCTCAAGGCGCGCATGAGCATCCAGCCCTCTTCAGCGTCGAGCGCCACCACCTCCGGCACCTGGCCCGGATGGCGGCGCGCCAGCGCGTCTGTGAGCGCCGGCTCGCGGCCAAACAGCGGCGGCACGGCCTTGAAGAAGAAATCGCCGCCGTTGGTAGGCGCCTGCAGCACGCAGCTGATTGACCAAACCTTGCGGGCAGTGATGGGGCCGGCGAGCGCCAGCCCCAGGGCCGCCACCTGCGCGGTGATCCAGGCCTCAGCTCGAGGACGCCAGCCCGGCACCGCCCAAGGCGCGCGCCGAGGCGGCCTGGCATCCCGCGCCGAAGACTTCAGCCACGCGGCCAACAGCGCGGCATGCTCCGGCGGTTCCAGCGACTGGCCAATCAGCCATTCCAAATCAACCGCCTGCCAATCCACCGGCAAGCTGGCGCGGGTGGTGGCGGCGACGGCCAACTGCTGGTGGTGGCTGGCCCGCCCTCCCCGCGCTTGCAGATGGCACAGCACGTGGCCGTCAAAGGACCACTGCGCTGCCAACGCCTGGCGAATGGCCTCACCATCGTCGTGGTAACCGGCGCTGCTGGCCAGGCCAACGGACGGCAGCCGCCAGGCCGGCGCCGGCGGCGGCAGCCAGGCCGCGGGCGATTCACCCTCAGGCGGGTCGGTCACCACGATCAGGTGACAGACCGCCCCCGGCTCAGCCTTTGCGTCCAAATTGGCGCTCAACGGCGTCGACGCTCAGGTGGATCATGGTGGGCCGGCCGTGCGGGCAGGTGCGCGGCGAGACGCAGCGCTCCAACTGGCGGATGAGCTCGTTCTGTTCGGCCGGCGAGAGCACCTGCCCGGCCTTGACCGCGGCACGCTTGCACACGCGCGCGATCAGCCGCGCTTCCACCTCGGCCGCCAGCAGGGTCTCATCTTCCTCGAAATCTTCCACCACCACCCGCACCGCCCGCGCCGGGTCCACCGGGCCCAGGATGGTGGGCAGCGAGCGCACCAGAAAGGTGTTGCCGCCGAACGGCTCCAGGCTGAAGCCGATGCGCTTCAAAGCGTCCATCTGGCCTTCCAGCAGCGCGGCGGCGCCCGGCGCCACCTCCACCGCCACCGGCTCCAGCAGCGCCTGCGAGACGATTTGAGCCGCGGCGCGCTGCAGGCGAAAGGCCTCGTACAGCACGCGCTCGTGCGCGGCGTGCTGATCGACGAGATACAGGCCATCCGGCCCCTCAGCCACGATGTAGGCAGCCCCCACCTGCCCGATCACGCGCAGCAGGGGCACGTCGCTGGCCGGCAGCGGCTGTTGGCCGGTGGGCGGCGCGGGCTCAGCCGGCTGCGCACCCTGGGGCGCGCTGGACGGTGGCTCAGATGGCGGCAGCGCTTCGTTCGCGAACGCCGGCCCGGGCGCGCTGGCAGCGGCTAACACCCCCCAATCGGTGGCCAGGCCTGGCTGGCTGCCGCGCTCGCCGCCGCCCAGCGACCACTGCCGCGGCGCGAAGTGCGGGATGGGCGCGTGGGCGGTGAGGGTCTTGCGCACTGTGCGCTCGACGGCGGAGAAGGCGGCATCCGGATAGCGGAAGCGAACCTCGGCCTTGGCCGGGTGGACGTTGACATCCACGTCTTCCGGCGGCAGGCCGAGCAGCACCACGGCAATGGGGAAGCGGCCGACCATCAGCATGGTGTGATACGCCTGGAGCACGGCGGTGGATAGGCGGATATCCTGCACCCAGCGGCCGTTGACGAACAGGGTGATCTCTTTGCGGTTGGAGCGGTTGAGCGCCGGCGGGCTGATAAAGCCGCGCACGCCAATCGCGTCGCGGGCGGCGCGGTCGTGCAGCAGCAGCGCGTCGTCATCGTCGGGCGGCGTCACCGAGGGCGGCGGCGCCTCGTAAACGCTGCCGAGCTCAATCATCTGGCGCGCCACCTCCACGCCATACACGGCGCCCAGCACCTCGCGCACATCGCCGCTGCCGCTGCTCTGAAAGTGGGTGCGGTTATCGAAAACCAGCTTGAAGCGCACCGCCGGGTAGGCCATGGCATAGCGCGTCAGCAGCGCCGAGATGTGGCTGCGCTCGGCGGTCTCCGACTTTAGGAACTTCAGCCGGGCCGGGACGTTATAAAACAGGTTCTCGACCGAGATGACGGTGCCCTGCGGCGCGCCGATGGGCATGTGCTGCGCCAGCACCCCGGCCTCCAACCGCGCCTGCACCCCGGCCGGCTCCGCCGGCGAGCGGGTGACCAACGACACGCGGCTGACCGAGGCAATGGAGGCCAGCGCCTCGCCGCGGAAGCCGAGGGTCCGCACGTGGTTGAGGTCGTCGGCGGTTTGCAGCTTGGAGGTGGCGTGCCGGGCGAAAGCCAATTCCACCTCGGCCGCCGGGATGCCGGCGCCGTCGTCGGCCACGCGCATCAGCGCCCGCCCCCCGCCCTCCACGTTGACGGTGATGTTGCGCGCGCCAGCATCCAAGGCGTTCTCGATCAACTCCTTGATCACCGAAGCCGGCCGCTCGACCACCTCGCCGGCGGCGATCTGCGAGGCGAT
>JAYTFQ010000732.1:0-2934 GCA_043734225.1 Anaerolineales bacterium
CACATCACCCACAGCGGCCAGGCGGAGATCGTCAGCGACGCCGCCCACGACGCGCGCGGGGTGCACATCGCCGGCACCGAGAGCGCCGACGACGAGCAGATGATGCTGGCGCCGCTGACCGCCGGCGAGCGCGTGATCGGCACCATGGTCATCTGGCGCGAGACGCAGAAGGCGCGCTTTGGCCAGGCCGACCTGGACTTCCTGGTGGGCCTCTCCCGCCAGGCCGCCATCGCCATCCAGAACGCCCGCCTGTTTGAGGCCGCCCAGCGCCGCGCCAGCGAGACCGCCGCGCTGAACGCCATCGGCCACGAGATTTCTGCCACGCTCGACCAGAACACCGTGCTCGAGCGCATCACTCAGAACGCGCTGGAGCTGCTGGCCGGCGACCAGGCCGGCGCCAGCGCCGCCGGTGCGGCGGCCACCGGCACCAGCGCCGTGTTCCTGCTGCAGCCGGATGGCCGCACCCTGAGCGTCATCACCGCCCGCGGCGACATGGCCGAGCAGATCCGCGCCTCCGAGTCGACGCTGGGCGAAGGCATGATCGGCAGCATCGCCCTCAACCGCCAGGCCGAGCTGATCAACGACACCAGCGCCGACGCGCGCGCCATCCACATCGCCGGCACCGACGAGAACGACGAGGGCTCGAAGCTGATGGCCGCGCCGCTGCTGGCCCAGGAAACGCTGCTGGGCGCCATGGCCGTCTGGCGCGGCGCCGCTGCCCCGCCGTTCGAGGCCGCCGATTTGGAGTTCCTCACCGGGCTGGCGCGCCAGGCCGCCATCGCCATCCAGAACGCGCGCCTGTTCGCCGAGCTGCAAACCGCGCGCGAGGCGGCCGAGGGCGCCAACCAGGCCAAGAGCGCCTTCCTGGCCACCATGAGCCACGAAATCCGCACGCCCATGAATGCCGTCATCGGCATGAGCGGGCTGCTGCTCGACACCGACCTGACCGCCGACCAGCGCGAGTTCGCCGAGATCATCCGCAACAGCGGCGACGCGCTGCTGGCCGTCATCAACGACATCCTCGACTTTTCCAAGATCGAGGCCGGCAAGATGGATTTGGAGCACCAGCCCTTTGACCTGCGCGAGGTAGTGGAGGGCGCGCTCGACCTGGTGGCCAACCGCGCCTTCGACAAGGGCCTGGACCTGGCCTACGACCTGGACGAGAGCCTGCCGCCGGCCATCGTCGGCGACCCCACCCGCTTGCGCCAGGTGCTGCTGAACTTGCTGACGAACGCGGTGAAGTTTACCGAGGCGGGGGAAGTGGTTCTGGAAGTGAGACGCTGGAAGCTGGACGCTGCAAGTGAGCCGGCAGCCGGCACGCAGTTGCCTCTCATCTCCAGCCTCCAGCCGCCAGCCTCCGCTCTGCACTTTTCCGTCCGCGACACCGGCCTGGGCCTGCCGCCGGACCGCATGCACCGGCTGTTCCAATCCTTCAGCCAGGTGGATGCTTCCACGGCGCGCAAGTATGGCGGCACCGGGCTGGGGCTGGCCATCAGCAAGCGGCTGGCCGAGCTGATGGGCGGCACCATGTGGGCCGAGAGCGCCGGCGTGCCCGGCCAGGGCAGCACCTTCCACTTCACCCTCCTGGCCGAGCCGGCGCCCGCGCCGATGGCGCCGCACCGCCACCTGACCGGCACCCAATCGCACCTGGAAGGGCTGCGGCTGCTGATTGTGGACGACAACGCCACCAACCGGCGCCTGCTGGACCTGCAAACGCGCAAGTGGGGCTTGCTGCCGCGCGAAACCGAGTCGCCGCGCCAGGCGCTGGAGTGGGTGGCGCGCGGCGATCCGTTTGATGCGGTGATCCTGGACATGCACATGCCCGAGATGGACGGGCTGGCGCTGGCGGCCGAGCTGCGCCGGCTGCGCCCGGCCAGCGCGCTGCCGCTGGTGCTGTTCACCTCACTCGGCCGGCGCGAAACGGCGGCCGAGGGCCTGGACTTTGCCGCGCACCTCACCAAGCCGCTCAAGCCGTCGCAGCTGTTTGATGTGCTCAACAACCTGTTTGCCGCCCGCGCGGCCAGCGCCGTGCAGCCCGCCGCGGCGCCCCGGCCGGCGGCGCCCGAATATGACGCGCGCCTGGCCGAGCGCCACCCGCTGCGCATCTTGCTGGCCGAAGACAATGCCGTCAACCAGAAGCTGGCCCTGCGCCTGCTGGCCCAGATGGGCTATCGCGCCGACGTGGCCGGCAACGGGCTGGAGGCCATCGAGGCCGTGGCGCGCCAGCCGTATGACGTGCTGCTGATGGACGTGCAGATGCCGGAAATGGACGGGCTGGAGGCCTCGCGCCAGATCAACCGCCGCTGGGCGCGCGCCGAGCGCCCGCGCATCATCGCCATGACCGCCAACGCCATGGCCGGCGACCGAGAGATGTGCCTGGCGGCCGGCATGGACGACTATCTAACCAAACCGATTCGTGTGGGAGAATTGGTGGCCGCGCTGAACAACAGCCGCGCCCGCCGCGCCACGGGAGAAACAACCAATATGAGCCAGCCGGTTATTGACGCCGCAACCCTGGAGCAGTTGGTGGCCAACACCGACCGCGACTTCGTGGCCGAGCTGCTGACCACTTACCTGGACGACTCGCCGCGCCTGCTCACCGACATGCGCCAGGCGCTGGCCGGCGGCAGCGCCCCCAACTTCCAGCGCGCCGCGCACTCGCTGAAATCCAACAGCGCCAGCGTGGGCGCTATGGGGCTTTCGGCCCAGGCCAAGGAGCTGGAGATGCTGGGCCGCGCCGGCCAGCTCGAGGGCGCGGCCGAGAAACTCGACACGCTGGCCGCGGCCTATGCCCAGGTCGAGGCCGCGCTGCGGGCCTGGGGAAATGCTTAACCGCAAAGACGCAAAGTATCTATTCCGCCTGGCATAAAATGCCGGCCGAATTGGATGCCCAGCCGTAGCGGCGTTCAATTGATCGCCGCTACGGCTGGGCAT
>JAYTFQ010000733.1:0-8767 GCA_043734225.1 Anaerolineales bacterium
TTGACCTTCCTCGGTTGAATTGGGCGGTGATACCCCAAATCTACCGAAGAAGGTCATTTGCTTCAACTCCCCCCTGGCCCGACTTTAAGAAAGCCCTGAAATTCCTGGTCCATATTCTTGACAAATCGTATCGGCCAGATTAACATCACTTCCGTCGTCAAATGTTTCACCAAATCTGTTGTGGGCTGAGCCTTTTGGTGTGGTGTTACTGTCCAGCGTTGTTGCGTACGGAATGACAGGTCAAGTTTTGAAACAGACGCTTGGCGGCTGCGTGTGCCGCCGCCTCCACAGAATATCCGCCCGTTTCAGCCCCAGCTCCGCTTGACACGTGCCATAGCATGGGGCTATGTCAGCAATCAGTCACACTGTTCTACAATTGGATAAATAGCTTGCAGTACCCTGATGCATGAGTGACTGGCGTCAGGCGGCGAGCAGCGCAATTACCGAGCCCACGGCGATGACACAAAACAGCCACACGGTCAATGCGTTGCAGTCGTGGCTCGTGTCTCATCTGGCGCAGCAGCTCGGGCGATCACCAGCCGCCATCGATCCCTCGGAGCGTTTCAGCCACTATGGGCTTGATTCAGCGGGGGCGATGACCCTCATGGCGGCCCTGTCGGCCGAGCTTAAGCGCGCATTGCCGCCCACCCTGCTTTGGACTTACCCGACAGCGGAAGCGTTGGCCGGCTACCTGGCCGGCCGGGCTGACGCGGCCATCGACGGCGCTCAATCCGCGCCGGCCGCCGCCGACCCCATTGCCATTATTGGCCTGGCCTGCCGCCTGCCGGGCGCGCCGAACCCGGCGGCCTTTTGGCAACTGCTGTGCGCCGGCACAGATGCGATCGGTGAGGTGCCGGGCGACCGCTGGGACCTGGCAGCCCTATATGACCCTGACCCGGCCGCCCCAGGCAAGATGCACACGCGCTGGGGCGGGTTTCTCGATCAGGTGGACCGCTTCGACCCACTCTTCTTTGGCATCTCACCGCGTGAAGCAGCCCAAATGGATCCGCAGCAGCGGTTGATGTTGGAGCTGGCCTGGGAGGCGTTGCAGGATGCGGGCGCGCCGGCCGAACAGATGCGTGGCCATCCGGTGGGCGTGTTTTTTGGCGCGATGGGGAGCGACTATGCGCGGCTGGCGAACAGCCAGAACACGGATATTGTCCAGCACACCGCGACGGGGCAGGATACTAGCATCATCTCGGCCCGCGTCTCGTATGTTTTCGGTCTTGAGGGGCCGAGCCTGACCGTCAACACGGCCTGTTCCTCCTCGCTGGCCGCAGTGCACCTGGCTTGCCAGAGCTTGGGCAGCGGAGAGTCAACGGTTGCCCTGGCCGGTGGTGTCAGTCTGATTCTGGCCCCCGAAAGCACCGTGGCGATGTGCAAATTCGGCGCGATGGCACCCGACGGTCGCTCGCGGGCGTTTGATGCCCGCGCCGGCGGTTACGTGCGCGGCGAGGGCGGCGGCGTGGTGGTGCTGAAGCCGTTGTCGCGCGCGCTGGCGGCAGGCGATCCGATCTATGCCGTCATTCGCGGCAGCGCGCTGAACAACGATGGCTTCAGCAATGGGCTGACGGCTCCAAACCCCAAGGCACAGGAAGCGGTGCTGCGCCTGGCCTGCAAGCACGCGAGCGTCTCGCCCGCCGACATCGACTACGTTGAGGCGCATGGCACCGGCACGCCGCTGGGCGATCCGATTGAGGCCGGCGCCATCGGCGCCGTGCTTGGAGCGGGCCGCCCAGCTAATCAACCTTTACTGCTGGGTTCGCTGAAGACCAATATCGGCCATCTTGAGGCCGCCGCCGGAATTGCCGGGCTGATCAAAGTGGCGCTGTCCTTGCGGCATGGACAGATCCCGCCCAGCCTGCACTTCGAGAACCCCAATCCGCAAATTCAATTTGAGGCGTGGCACCTGCAAGTGCCAACCGTGCTCGGTCCCTGGCCAGTGACAGCACACCGGCCACTGGCTGGCGTCAGCTCTTTCGGCTTTGGCGGCACCAACTGCCACGTGGTGGTCGAGGCGCCGCCGCTGCGCGCCGAGCTGGTGCCCTTGGCGGGGGACGGCCTAGCGGAGTTGCAGGCCCGGGCCGCCGCGCTGGCTGCCGCGCCTGACAGCACCACATTGGAAGTGCTGGCTGGCGCGGCGGGACGTTGGTTTAGTGTCGGGTCGCAGCGGATGGCCCTTGCGTGTCGTTCGGTGGACGAGCTGCGCGCCCAAATCGCGTCCGCGCAGCTCGGAGAGGAGCGTCCCGGCTTATCGCGAGGCCAGGCGCCAGCGGACGGCGCGCCCCGCGTGGTCTTTGTGCTGCCGGGACAAGGCGCCCAGCATTTTGGCATGGCGCGCCGGCTATTGGCCCAGGCACCCGTTTTCCGAGCGTCACTCGAACGCTTTGATGAGGTCCGTCAGCATTTGGCCGGCTGGTCGGTGCTGAGCCAGTTGACGGCGGCACAGCCCGGGCCGCGCTACACCGATGTGGACGTCGTGCAGGGCATGCTTTGCGGCATTCAGATTGCTCTGGCGGACCAGTGGCGCGCGTGGGGCATCGAGCCGGCGGCGGTGATCGGGCACAGCTTGGGCGAGATCGCCGCGGCCTACATTGCCGGCGCGCTGAGCCTGGAAGATGCGGCACGCGTGGAGTGGCGGCGCGGGGAGGGGCTCCAGCGCCTGCGCGGCAGCGGGGGCATGCTGTTGGCCGCACTGACGGAAGACGACGCGCAAGCCATGCTGTCTCGCGACGAGCGCCAGGTGGTCGTCGGAGTCTGCAATGGTCCGCGCACGGTTGTCTTTTCCGGCGCGACAACGTCCCTGGAGTCCCTGGCGGCCAGGCTGGCGGAGCAGGGCATTTTCCACCGCCGCCTGCCCATCGACATCCCCTCGCATAGCCCCTTGATCGAGCCCGCGGCTCAGGCTCTGGAAGCGGCGCTGGGCCAACTGCGCGGTCGAGCTGCCGCCATCCCCATCTACTCCACGGTGACCGGCGCGCGCGTGCCCGGTACGGCCTTCGATGCGGCGTATTGGGCGCAGAACTTGCGCCAACCGGTGCGCTTTGCCGCGGCCACACGCCAGGCTATTGATGACGGCCACACTGTTTTTTTGGAGCTTAGCCCGCACCCAACCTTGACGCGCGACATCAGCGCCAGCCTGGCCGAGGCTTCTCTCCCGGGTGTGGCGCTGTCATCGCTCCGGCATGACGCCGAGGACCGCGCCGCGTTGCTGGATAGTTTGGGCCAGTTATATACGCTTGGCGCGCCGGTAGACTGGCAGCGGCAGAATCCGGGCCCACGCCGGGAAGCGCTGCCGCCGGCCTGGGCCGCCATTGCCGACGACCAGCCGCACGCCGGCAACCGGGAGCGGGCCGAAGTGCTGGTCCTTTCGGCGCGCACCCCGGCAGCGCTGCGCGCTCTCGGGCAGGCCGTGGTCGAGCAGTTGGCCATGCCGGCCGCGCCTATGGCCGCGCCGGTAGCCGAGGACCTGGCCTACTCGGCCAGCCGCCGG
Source organism: Anaerolineales bacterium (assembly GCA_043734225.1). GTDB lineage: Bacteria > Chloroflexota > Anaerolineae > Anaerolineales > UBA6663 > JAYTFQ01. The sequence goes on from JAYTFQ010000733.1 coordinate 3,494, forward strand.
CGCAGTCACCTGGAGCACCGGCTGGCGGTGGTCGCCCATGGCACGGATGAGTTGAAGGCCCGGCTGAAAAGCGCCCTGGTTGGTGCCCAGGAGCCCGGTATTTTTGAGGGACGCAAGGTTATTGGCCCGCGCCCCCAGGTGGCTTTTGCCTTTTGCGGGCAAGGCGCGCAATGGGCGGGCATGGGCCGCGCGCTGTTGGCGGAGCCGGCCGCGCGGGAAGCGCTGGCGGAGTGCGAGCTGGCGCTCGGCCAGTACGCGGACTGGTCGTTGCTGCACGAATTGACCGCACCAGCCGGCGCCTCGCGCTTGGACCAGACGGCCATCGCCCAACCGGCCATCTGCGCGCTGCAGATTGCGGCGGCGGCGCTGTGGCGCGCCTGGGGCATCGAGCCAGACGCCGTTGTCGGGCACAGCGTGGGGGAGATCGCTGCAGCCCAGGTGGCCGGTGTGCTCACGCTGGCTGAGGCGATGCGCGTTGCCTTCCACCGCGGGCGCTTGATGCAGCGCGCGGCCGGCCAGGGCGGCATGGCAGCCGTGCGTCTCTCGGCCGCGGACGCAGCCAGACTCATAGAGCCGCTAAATGGGCGCCTGTCGCTGGCGGCCATTAACAGCCCCGGCGCGACAGTGATCGCCGGCGACCGTGAGGCCCTGCAGTCGCTCGGCCTGGACGGCTCCCAGCCCGGCCGGGGCCGGCTGCTCGACGTGGATTATGCCTTCCATAGCGAGCAGATGACGGCGTATCAGGCCGAGTTGGCTGATGCGCTGGAAGGTCTGAGCCCACAGCCGGCCCGCTGCGCGATTGTCTCAACCGTCAGCGGTCAACTGGCCGTCGAGGGCGATTTTGGCCCGGCCTACTGGAGCCGTGGGATCCGCGAGCCTGTCCTGTTTGCCGATGCCATGGATCAAATCATCCGGCAAGGCTGCGGCGTCTTCTTAGAAGTGGGGCCGCACCCGGTCTTGGCCGGCGCCATCGCCGAATGTCTCGAGCCGCATGGTCAGCCTGGCACAGTGCTGGCCACGCTTCGGCGCGACACGGATGAGCGGGCTAGCCTGCTGGAGACGTTGGCGGCTTTCTATATCCGGGGCTTCCCGGTCGACTGGCGTGGCGTCTATCCGGCCGGGAATTTTGTGCGGCTGCCTGCCTACCCCTGGCAGCGCGAACGCTACTGGCTGGCCCCGGCGACGCCCGCCCGCTCCCGGCCGGCCGCGGCGCCCGACACACTGCCGCTATTGGGCAAGCGCCTGCGCCTGGCCTCGCAGGAAATCATTTTCGAAGGGGAGCTGGGCCCCGAGGCCTTGGCACTGCTGACTGATCATCGCGTTGGCGCGCAGGCCCTGTTTCCGGCGGCCGGGTTTGTGGAGATGGCGCTGGCCGCTGGAGCCGCGTGGCGCGGGCCGGATCAGTATGTCGAAAGTTTAGTGGTCAGTGAAGCGCTGGCTCTGAGCGACGATGCGCCGACGTTGCTGCAGACGGTCCTGACGCCCGAGGCTCAATCGGCTGCATTCCGCATTTTCAGCGCGGCCCCAAACGCCAGCACGCCAACTCCCTGGACACTGCACGCCAGCGGGCGGCTGCGGCCGCGCACGGTCCAAGCGCCATCGGACATTGCGGGCTCTGCCGCAGGGCAGTTAGCGCCCTGGCCAGTAGAAGATTTCTATCGCACCGCGCAAGAGGCTGGGCTGGACTACGGGCCGCGCTTTCAACGATTGGCCCAACTGGAGGCCGGCCCAGGCGCAGCCCGGGCGAATTTGACGGAAGTGCCGCCGGACACGGACGCGGCACGTTACCAGATTCACCCGGCCGTTTTGGACGCCTGTCTTCAGGTCTGTTTGGCCGCGCTACTGAAAACGCCGCCGTACGACGCCGCGCCGGGATTGTTCTTGCCCATGGCGGTGGAGCGGGCGGTCAGGATCGCTCGCCCGACAGGCCGGCTGCGAGTCGCGGTCATGCTGCGCGGGGCCGACGGCACGCTGGACCAGGCTGTGGCCGATCTCAGTCTGATGGATGAAACGGGCCAGGTCGTTGGGCAATTGGAAGGTGTATTGTTTCGGCGCGCCAGCCTCAAGCTGGCGGGCCAGGCCCGCTGGTCGCGCGTCGCCGCCTGGATGCACACCTTAAATTGGCAGACGGCGCCTCGGCCACCGCGGGCGGCCGATGAGACCAGCGCAGCCGGCTGGCTGCTGGTTAGCGCGGATGCGCCGCTTGTCAGTGAGCTGGCTGCGCAACTATCCTCCGGCGGCGCGCGCTGTCTCAGCGTCAACGGCGTGCGTGAGCGGGACGTTCGCGCGGCTGTGGCCGAGTTGGCCGTGGCTGGGCATCCGCGCGTAGGCGTAGTTTATCTGGCGGACGAGAACACGCCGCGCTCTCCAGAACTACTGGGCGAGAGCAGCATCGAGGTGCTGCGGCTCTTGCAGATCCTGGCGGCGAGTGATGGCGCCAGGCCGCGGTTGTGGATCGTCACGCACGGCGCCCAGGCGGTTGGGGCCGCGCCCGGCGCTGTGGCGTTGGCGCATGCGGCGCTGTGGGGCCTGGGCCGGACAATCGCACAAGAGCATCCCGCGCTGTGGGGCGGGTTGGTTGATCTCGATCCGCGGGCGTCCGCGGAGGAGGCAGGCCCGCTGGGTGATGAACTGCGCGCCGCCGGACCCGCGGCGGAGGTGGCGTTTCGGGCCGGGCAACGCTTCGTGGCGCGCCTGGCGCCGCTGTCACCCGCCACGGCATCGACCCAGCCGTTGGCATTGCGGGCCGAGGCCAGCTATCTCATTGCGGGCGGGTTGGGGGCGCTGGGCTTGCGCATCGCGGCGTGGCTCGCGCAGCAGGGCGCTCGCCAGTTGGTGCTGCTGGGGCGCAGCTTGCCGTCGGCCGCGGCCGCGGATCAAATCCAGAGCCTAGAACGGGCTGGCGCGCGCGTGCGAGTTGTCCAGGGCGATGTGGCGTATGAGTCCGATGTGGCGCGCGCACTGGCCGTGGCGGGCCAGCTCGGGCCGCTGGCCGGCATCGTCCACGCGGCTGGCGTGCTCGCAGATGGCGTGCTGCTGGAATTGACTCCTGAGCATTTCCGCCGAGCGCTGACGCCCAAAGCTGCCGGCGCCTGGCACCTGCATCGCCTCACAGCGGATGCGCCGCTGGATTTCTTTGTGATGTTCTCTTCGCTGGCAGCCCTGTTGGGTTCGGCCGGTCAGGCCAACTACGCCGCGGCCAACGCCTGTCTCGACGCGTTGGCGCACCAGCGGCGCGCGGCCGGACTGCCGGCCTTGAGCATGAACTGGGGTCCGTGGGCGGAGACGGGTATGGCCGCGGCCGAGAACGGGCGCGGGATGGCTCTCTGGGCCAGCCGAGGCATTGGCGCAATCACGCCGGCGGATGGCCTGGCGGCGCTGGAGCTGCTGCTGGGGATGGAGGCTACGCAGGTGGCCGTGCTGCCGCCGGCCGAAACGCGCCCGTCTGGACCGAGCACCCCCGGCAAGCTGGACCGGCTGGCCCTGGCAGCTGCGCTGCCCGCGGCGCGCCGCCAGCTGCTGGAGACATACGTCCTAGAGCAAGTGGCCGGTGTGTTGAACATCTCCACTGGCGGGCTCGACCCGCAGCAGCCGCTCAACCGTCTGGGGCTGGACTCGCTGATGGCTGTTGAGCTGCGCAACCGGGTGGCGGGTGACCTGGGTTTGACGGTGCCGATGGCCACCTTTCTGCGTGGGCCGCGTGTAAATGAACTGGCAGCGCTGTTGGCCGGCCGGCTGGACGAGGCCGCGGCGCCCGCCATCAGCCGCGCGCCTGTGGCCCAACATCCGCTCACGCGTGGCCAACTGGCGCTGTGGACCGTGTACCAGATGGCGCCGGAGAGCCCGGCTTACAACATTGGCTGGGCGGCGCGGCTCACGGGGCCGCTGGCTCTCGACGCGCTGCGCGCCGCGCTGCAGGCGCTGGTGGATCGGCATGCTGCGCTGCGCTCGACGATCACCACCGAAGCCGGCCAGCCGCTGCAGCAGATTCAGGAGCGGGTGTTGGTGGAACTGCCGGTTATCGACTGCCAGGCTGGCGGCTGGGCGGTGGTGCAATCATTGCTGGACGAAGCATTCCATCAGCCGTTTGACCTCGCACACGGGCCGGCGCTGCGTGCCCGGCTGTTTGTCCTGTCGGCTCAGGAGCATGTGCTGCAGCTTACCGTGCATCATGCCCTGGCGGATTTTTGGTCGCTGCTGGTGTTGGTCGATGAGCTGCAGGCGGTGTACATCGCCCGGTTTGAAGGCAGACCGGTGAGGCTCGCGCCGCTGGCTCACACCTATGCTGACTTCGCCGCCTGGCACGCGGGGCTGCTGGCGGCGGAAGCCGGCGAGCGGCAGTGGGCGTATTGGTCGCGCCAGTTGGGCGGGCCGCTGCCGGTGTTGGAGCTGCCGACGGATCGGCCGCGACCGACCGTGCAAACGTATCGCGGCGCGTCGCTTTCCTTCCGGCTTGAGGCCGTGCTGAGCCGGAAGATCAAGGCCCTGGCAGACGCGGAGGGGGTCACGCTGAACACGGTATTGCTGGCTGCCTTCCAGGTGCTGCTGCACCGCTACACGGGCCAGACCGACCTCTTGATTGGGTCGCTCACTAATGGCCGCAGCCAGCCGGAGTTTAGCGACCTGGTTGGCTATTGTGTCAATCCGGTGGCGCTGCGGGCTAACTGCGCTGGGGATCCGACCTTCCGATCATTTCTCAGCCAGACCCGGCAGACCCTGTTGGACGCCCTCGAAAATCAGGACTATCCATTCGCGCAGCTCGTCGAGCGGCTGCAGCTCGGGCACGATGCCAGCCGTTCGCCGCTCGTCCAGGCAATGTTCGTGCTGCAGCAGCCTCAGCGCGTGCCAGAGGCGGTGCCGTTCATGTTGGGGCAGGCGGGCGGCCGATGTGACTGGCGCGCGCTGCGGCTCGAGTCGATGGCGCTGTCGCTGCGCCAGGCCCGGTTCGATCTCGACTTGATGATGTTTGACCAGACGGACGGACTGGCGGGTTTTCTCCAGTACAGCACCGATCTATTTGATCCGGCGACGATGAAGCGGCTGGTCGCCCACTTCGAGAATTTACTGCACGGGATTGTGGCCAACCCCGATTGTCGTGTGGGCAAGCTGCCCTTGTTGGGGCAAGCGGACCATGTTCTGCTGCGGTCATGGAACGCGACGGAGATGGCGATTCCAGCCGGCAGCTTGCCGGAGTGGGTGGCCGCTCAGGCGCGGCGCACCCCGGACGCGTTGGCGGTAGCCGGCGAGACCAGCCAGCTCACCTACGCCGAACTG
>JAYTFQ010000734.1:0-11563 GCA_043734225.1 Anaerolineales bacterium
CCAAGAGAAGGCTACCAATCGTGTATGAGTCATCATGCTTGATGGTACAGCAATCCGATTGCTGTACTTTTTAAGCCAACAGGCCTGTCTCTCTCGAAACAGGCCTGTTTTTGTGCGCCTAGGGGGACTTGAACCCTCGGCCTTTTGGTCCGCAATCAAACGACGGGCGAGTCACTGTGTCCATGCTGTCCACCGAGCCTTTATTTGTCCTAGATTCGTGGCCTCCTGGTTTCACCCTGTCCAACCTTTCCGCCAAGTGCGACTGTCTTTGCTGTACTTTTGCTGTACAAATCGTGCTGAATTGCTTGTTGACTAAACTGCCATACTCCTATTGATCATGAGCGCTTGAATGGTCCGCTGGGCAGCGAGTTTGATCGAAATAGCCCGCGCCGAGTAGCGCGATGGCGGGCGTGGCGCTTCCGACCCGATCTGCGAGCAATCGGCTGATCAACATCTCGGCCTCGACAGTGCGCGCGACAAAGCTCAGTGGTAGGAGCTCGACCATATAGGGCGCCGTGGAGGGCAGCCGCTTCGGCTTCTGATAGCCGAGTTTATGTTGAAGGTTGAATGGTCGTACTGGCCGGGGGAGCGGTTTACGTTGCCCGTGCGTCGCGGCTTGGCTGCGCTCGACCCGGTCTTGTCGATTATTGCTTTAGTATGCTTGGCCATCTAGGTCTCCCTACGGGCCGTGCAGTTATAGGACCATCTTCACGATCTGAGTGACGATGGTCAACACCGCCGGCGTGCCTGTCGCAACGTTCTCGGCCGAACAAGTTGCCACTATCCCAGGATAGGCCGCTTTCTACCAACGGCCGAACAATTATCGGCCCCGTGATCGTTCGGAAATTGGTAACGGTGCCGCTTGACGGGGTAGCGGCGGTCACGGCGCGCCGGAATTGGGCCTCAGGCCATCAAACGCGTCAGATCGGGGCCGCCACGGCCTGGGTAATTGCCGCACCAGGCCAGCAGCCGGCTAACATTGACCGCCGACTGGGGCCGCTTGTAGGCGCGCATGTTGCGGTAACGCTCCTTGATCCACCAACCAGTGGTGCGCTCGCAGACATTGTTGGTACCATCCAACACCTCGCCGGCTGGCACACGCCAGGTGCGGTAACGAGTCAGCCGCCCCCACAAGTTCCAGCGGTCCAGAAATAATAGTCGCAGCCGGTAAGCCAGGCTAAAGGAATGCCCCGGTCGCGGCGAACGCGCGGGTGTGTAGCGCGCCGCCAACGCCGCGAGTTCCGCCGCCTGTTGTGGTTAGCGGATGTGGACCAGATCGCCCAGCCGTTTCACATCCGCTGCGGCCTGCGCTGGGCTAATCCCCAGGGCAGCCAATGACCTGTCCGCGTCTTGCCCCACTGCCGGGGTCAGACTTCCGACCAAGGCGTCGGTGTTGCGCACCACATGCGCCTTGCAGACTTGCTGGTCCAGCCCGAGCCCGTCGGCTACCGTCTTGAATGCATCGGCGTCGTCGCTGACCAGCAACTTGGCGCCGATCGCTGTGGCAATGGGCGTCAGCCAGGTTTGTAGCAACTGAGCGTCTTCACTGGGTAAGTGGTCCACACTCAACACCAACCCGGTCAGTGCGTCGACGCTCAACCCCAAGGCCAGCCATATCCCACGGCATTTCACGCTCGTCACGTCGGCGCCCAGCGTTGGCGTCCGCACAGCGCCAAAGATCTGCCGCCGCCTAAGCCCAGGCACCTGCCTGGCCGCTGCCTGCACGGCCTCATACACCTGGCTCTTGCACAGATAGACCCCCAGCGCGTCCAAGGCCAGCGCCACCGCGCCATAACTGAGCCCCAGCAAGTAAAGCACACCTGCACTGCGCGCAGGCGCATGTGTGACCGCTAACCCCTTCACCCGCCGTGAGATGCCGGCACGCTTGATCCCGGTGGGGTAGACCCGAAAGGTCCGCCGGCAGCGTTGACACTGGTAGCGGCGGGCGGTCACCTCCTGATAGACGGTATCGCGCACCGGCTTGCCCACCACCTGATGCAGCCGGAAGTGCCGGCCACCGCAACCGGCATACAGGCAATGACTGGGCGCCTGCCCTTTCTCGGGATCCACCGGCGGTAAGAGCAGTTCGAGGCGCATGGCGGTCTCATGGGCGGCGAGGCGAGTTGCCGCTGTCCCAGGATAAGCCACTTTCGACTAACGACCGAACAATCCCCTCTCGCCCCCCTTAATCGAATTGACAAATTCGGAGGCCATGTTACTGTAGTATGGAATGACATCATACCAATTTATTTACATAACATAAAATGACCGAAATCGTTAGCAACGAGCTACTGCAGATACGCCGGGCCAACCTGACCATGCAAGCCGTCCAGCAGATCCAGCAGTTCATTGTCCGGGGTCTGTTGCGCCCGGGTGACCGGATGCCGCCCGAGCGCCAGCTCAGCGAGCAACTGGGCGTGAGCCGCACCGTGATCCGGGAAGCCACCAAACAGCTCCAGGAGCGAGGCCTGGTCAAAGTTCTCACCGGCAGTGGCACGTATGTTTCCCGCATCGAGCCGGCCGCCATATCCCAGTCCATCAGCCTGTTTATGTGGGGGCACGGCCACGCCTTTCACGATCTCCTGGAAAGCCGGCGCATGTTTGAAGTTGAGATTGCCGGACTGGCCGCCGCGCGGGCCACTGATGAAGATATCCAACGCCTGGAAGACGCTCTGGCGCAGATGCTGGCTGGTTTGCCCGACGTGCATGCCAGCCCGGCTGGCCTGGAGCAATTTGTTCAGGCCGACTTGCTTTTCCATCAAGTTCTGGCCGCTGCCAGCAAGAATTCACTCCTGCCTCTGCTCTTGACCCCCATTACCGACCTGCTGCTCGAATTCAGCCGGCAAGCCTCCTCGCTGGAGGGCGCCCCACTCAATGCCATTCATTTCCACAAAACGCTGTTGGAAGGCGTCCGCAGCCACGACAGCACCCGCTGCCGCGCGGTGATGCGCGACCACCTGACCGATGCCGAAAAATTCATCGCTCAGATGCCGGGCGAACAGACGGGACCCGCACAACCATGACGGACTCTTTAACGACGCTCAAGTGGAGCAAGGCCGCCCTGCTGCCCGGGCTCTTCAAAAACCGCTTTGAGCTAAACCGGAACTACGTCTTATCGCTGAAAACACCCAACCTGCTGCAAAACCATTACCTGGAGGCTGGATTGTGGGGGCCAATTGGCCAACCGCGCGAGGCGCACTGGGGCTGGGAATCGCCCACCTGCCAGATACGGGGTGAATTTCTGGGCCACTGGCTCTCGGCGGCGGCGCACATTTGCGCCACCACCGGCGATGCGGAGCTCAAGGGCAAAGCGGACTTCATCGTGTCTGAAGTCGCCCGCTGCCAGCAGGAGAACGGCGGGGAATGGGCCGCACCGATACCTGAAAAATACCTGCACTGGCTGGCGCGCGGCAAGCAGGTGTGGGCGCCGCACTGCACGATCCATCGCAACATGATGGGGCTGTACGACATGTATGCCTGGACCGGCAACACGCAGGCGCTAGACATCCTGGTGCGCTGGGCGCGCTGGTTCCATCGCTGGAGCGGTCAGTTCAGCCAGGAGCATTTCGACAACATGCTGGATGTCGAGACGGGGGGCATGCTGGAATCGTGGGCCGATCTATATGGGGTGACGGGCGAACGGGAGCACCGTGACCTTTTGAACCGCTACGACCACCGCCACCTGTTTGATCCGCTGCTAAACGGGGTTGACGCGCTCACGAATATGCACGCCAACACGATGATCCCCGAAATTCAGGGTGCCGCGCGCGCCTGGGAGGTGACCGGCGAGGAGCGCTGGCGGCAGATCGTCGAGGCCTTTTGGCGCTCGGCCGTGGTCGACCGAGGCTATTTTTGTACCGGCGGCCAAACCAGCGGCGAGTACTGGACGCCGCCGAAGCAGCTAGCTGCCCGGCTGGGCGACAAAAACCAGGAACACTGCACCGTCTACAACATGATGCGCGTGGCCGATTACCTGCTGCGTTGGACCGGCGAGGTCGGGTACGCCGACTATTGGGAACGGAACCTCTATAACGGCACCCTGGCCCAACAGAATGCAAAAACGGGCATGGTGACGTACTTCCTGCCCCTGCGCTCTGGCTCAACCAAGCGTTGGGGCACGCCCACAGAAGACTTTTGGTGCTGCCACGGCACGCTAATTCAAGCACACTCTGCCTATCTCAAGCACGTTATTTATCAGGAAGGCGGCGGCCTGGTGCTGGCCCAATATATTCCGTGTGAGCTGGAACTGGAGCATCTCGGGGCCCGTTTGAAGCTGAGCCTGGCGCCCAGCAGCGAAACCCAACCCGCGCCGCGTCCGAACAGCCGGTCCTATGAGCTGAAAATTGTGTGTGAGCCAGCCCGCGACTTTTCAGTTCGGATTCGGCTGCCCTGGTGGCTGAGCGCCAGCCCACTAATTAGTGTCAATGGCGCCCAGCAGCCGGCCGCTAACCAGGCTGCTGGCTTCACGGTAGTTCGCCGTGTGTGGCACGCTGACACGGTCCAAATCTGCTTGCCCTTCGGCTTACGAGCCGAGCCCTTACCAGATCGGGCCACTACGGTGGCTTTCATGCAGGGTCCTGTGGTGCTGGCTGGCGTGCTGAGTGATGGGGCGGCCAAAGAGGGTGCGGGTTGGTCTCCGCAGGACGGGGTGGAAACGCTCGCCGAAAAAACGCTCTATGGACCGCCCGGCCAGCCTATCGATCTGCTGGTCCCCGACAGCGACCGTGAGTTTTCTCACTGGCGGCTTGGGTACCGAACCCAGGGCCAGGCAGAAAACTTCCGGCTGATACCGCTGTATGAGATTCGTGACGAGCGCTATGCCGTCTACTTCCCGATTGAGGAAAACCCGCGGAGGTGAGCCAACCCAATCCTACCTGCCGCCCCTGACTTGCTTGAGCGCCTGGATTTTGCCCTGTGCACAAGGAGAGAGAGCAGTGAAAAAGCCGTTTGGTCTGCTAATGTGCCTCGCGTTCGTAATCGGAATATCGGGCTGTCAACCTGCCGCTTCACCTACCGCCGTGCCCACGGTTGTGGCCACGGTCGCACCGCCGTCCACGGCGGTGGCGCAGCCTACGACGATAGCCCCCGCTGCCACCGTCACCATCAAGGTGCAGGATGCCATCACTGAAAAGGCAGATACGGATGCCGTAAACGCCCTCGTCCAACTGTTCGAAGCGAAGCACCCAAATATCAAGATCGACCGCACCTCCATGACTGGCGCGGATCTAGACAAAATCCGTATGACCATGATGACCGCCGCCGATGGCCCCGACATTGTGGCTAGTGACCCTGGCCCGGCGCACGCGGGCGTGATGGCCCGGGCGGGTTTACTTCTGCCGCTCGACGACTATTGGAAAAAATATAATTGGGATGATCGCCTGTACCCGATCGCCAAGACCCAGGCCACTTTCAACGGCCATGTGTACGGCATTCCCACCGAGCTTGAGTTTATCGGCGTCTTTTACAATAAGACTGCCTTCGACAAGCTCGGGCTGGCGGTTCCAAAAACCTACGACGAGTTGTTGAGCATCTGCCAGAAGGCCAAGGCCGCCGGCTATATCCCCATGGCCTTTGCCAATAAGGACCAATGGGAGGCCGACGTGCAGTACGCCCAAACGGTGAGCAACATGCTCGGCCGCAGCGGGCTCGATAACATCCTGCACGGCAGCGGCCGCTGGGATAGCCCTGAATCGATCAAGGCCATCCAGATCCCGTTTGTGGATATGAACAAGGCTGGCTGTTACGAGACCGACCCCAACGCCGTCGCCTGGGAGGATGGCAACACGCTCTTCTATAGCCAAAAGTCCCTCATGGTGCCCACCGGCACCTGGCTGATCGGCGACATCAACACCAACGTTAAGGATTTCGAGCCCGGGTTCTTCTTCTATCCAACCCTGCCCGGCGGCAAGGGCACGTTCCCCGCGGCTGGCCTAGGCGGCGGCTACTGGATCAATGCTAAGACCAAGCATCCGGATGAGGCCGCGGCCTGGCTCGACTTTTATTTCTCCGCCGACGCTGCCAAGATCTGGATGGAGGCGGCCAGCAAAATTCAGCCGGTGAAGGTCGACAGCAGCAGCTTTAAGCTCAACCCGCTGTTTAAGTTTGCCGTACAGGCGGTGCAAACCCAGAGTGATCAGATGGGTTACAACATCGATCCGCTGCTGCCGGCCAACTTCAATCAGCTGGAGTTGGATGGTTTCCAGGCCGTGATCCTGGGCGAGAAGACACCCGAGCAGCAGGCAAAGGATTTGGAGAAAGCCTGGGAAAATGCATTGGCGGCGGGTGATGCCGTCAAATAGCGCCCAATCCTAACCAGTACTTCGAGCCGGGTCCTTGTCGTGACCCGGCTCACCTGGGTGGCGGGGCGCAGAGCGCTGCAAAGCGCCCTGCCACCCAGGCTAGGCGGCCAAAACTATGCAGAGAGACAGCGTGCGATTAGCAGTTCGTCCAGCCGAAAACAGCCGATTTTGGCGATGGATTGATAAGAACAAGGCTGGGTACCTTTTTATCTTGCCCGCATTGCTCATCTACGCCATCTTCTTTATCAAGCCGTTCATCACCTCGATCTATTACACCTTGACGCGTTGGAACGGCTACGATCCAGTTAAGAAATTTGTTGGCCTGGAGAATTACGTCCATCTATTTCACGATCCCATGGTTTGGCTGTCCCTCAGCCACAACCTGATCTGGATTGCGATTGGCACCTTGGCGCCGATTGTGATTGGCCTGCCCCTGGCGCTCCTGCTCACCCGCGTCCGGCACGGCCGCTTGTTTTTCCAAACCGCTTACTTCCTGCCCTATGTTCTATCGGGTGTCCTGGTCGGGGTCATCTGGGGCTGGATTTACAACCCGATATTCGGTCTGCTCAATTACGTCCTGAACTCGATCGGTTTGAGCGCGCTGGCGCGCGGCTGGCTGGGCGATCCTCATCTGGCCTTGTACGCCGTGCTGGTGGCCGCGGTCTGGGGTTACTTCGGTTTTTGCGTGGTCATTTTCATGGCCGGTCTGCAAAACATCAACTACGATCTGATCGAGGCCGCCAAAATTGACGGCGCCAATGCGTTGCAGCAGTTTGTCTACGTGATCATCCCCCAGTTGCGTAACGTCCTGAATATGATCATTGTCTACAACCTTATCGGCGGCTTTAACGTGTTCGATATTGTTCGCATCATGACCGTTGGCGGGCCGGCCAACCACACCGAGATGATCGCCACCTACACCTTCACTACCTCGTTTACGCAAAACAATATTGGCTACGGAACAACGTTGTCGATGGTCATGACCGTGCTGTCCCTGATTGTTTCCTACTTTTATATCACCCTGCGCGATCGACAGGCGGTGGACGAATGAGCGCTGCCGGCCAGACCTCGGCCATCAATGCGTCCAAGGAGCCCCGAGTCCGACGGCTGTCGATGTCATTCCTGCAATACCTGGTGCTGACTATTGCCGCCGTGCTGGCCCTGGCGCCGCTGGTGCTGATGTGGTCCTCGGCCTTCAAGTCCAAGGCGGAGATTGCGGTCAATCCACTGGCCTTCCCTAAATCATTGAACCTGACCAACTTGGTGGAGGCCTGGACCACCGGCCGCTACAGCACCTACGCTTTGAATTCTGTGATCGTCACGCTGCCCACGGTCGCCGGGGTGGTGGCCTTGTCCACCTTGGCCGGCTACGCGCTGGCGCGCCTTGATTTTTGGGGCCGACGGGTGTTCTTCTATGTTCTATTGCTCGGATTAATGGTGCCGTTTCAGTCTTTTATGATCCCGCTCTATTTCGACTTGCAAAGCTACGGCATTTTGAACACCTATCTGGCTGTGATCTTGCCGGGTATCGCCCTGGGGCTGCCGTTCGGCGTCTATTTGATGCAGGCCTTCTTCCGCGGTTTGCCGTCAGAAATCTCGGATTCGGCCCGAGTCGACGGCTGCAATGAGTTCCAGGTCTTCTGGCACATCATTTTGCCCCTGACCGCGCCAGGGGTTTCCTCCCTGACCATTTTCCAAATGCTGTGGACTTGGAATGCGTTCCTGATGCCTCTGATTTATCTGAATACGGATGCACTGCGTACACTGCCTTTGGGGCTGATGTTCTTCCAGAGCCGCTACACGTCGGATTACGGTCTAATTTCGGCCGGCGTGCTCATCACGTCGCTGCCAGTCATCGTGGTCTACCTGCTACTTCAGCGCCGGTTCTTATTGGGATTGACGGCCGGCGCGCTCAAGGGCTAAGGCTAAGCCAAAATGGCCGAGGAGAAAACATTGTGAAAAAGGCTATCATACTGGGCCAGCGCCAGGCGGAAGTGGTGGATGCGCCTGAGCCGCGCCCCAAGGCCGATTGGGCCCTGGTCAAGGTGCGGGCCTCGGCGCTGTGCACGGAATACAAAGCTTTCCTGGCTGGGCGGCAGTTGCTTTTCCCTGGTCACGAAGGCGCGGGTGAGGTGGTGGCGGTGGCGCAGCCGGGCCGAGTAAACGTGGGCGACCGGGTGGTGGTGTTGCCCCAGTTCCCCTGCGGCAGATGCGCGTTTTGTCTGGCTGGCGACTATATCTACTGCGAAAACAACTGCGACTATGCCGCCTTCCACGGCACGCTGGATGGCAGCGGCACATTTGCGCATTACATTCTCAAGCCCGACTGGCTGCTGCCGCGCATCCCCGACGATGTGTCATTCGAGCATGCTACCATGGCCATTGACGGCGTCGGCGCCTCCTTCGGCGCCTTCCAGGCCATCCAGATTGGCGCGCTCGACACCGTGTTAATCACCGGTCTGGGCCCGGTGGGCCTGGGCGCGGTGGTCAACGCCCGCTTTCGCGGCGCGCGCGTGATCGGCGTGGAACCTGCTCCCTGGCGCAAGGCCCGGGCCTTAGAGATGGGCGCCGAGGCTGTCTTTGCGCCTGATGAGCCCGATCTCGTGGCCAAAATTCTTGCCCTGACCGATGGACGCGGCGTGACCTGCGCGGTGGAGTGCTCGGGACGTGTACCATCGCAGCGCTTGTGTATCGATGCCACCCGCCGCCGTGGACGAGTGGCCTTCGTGGGCGAATCTCAAGACGACCTGGTGATTCGCATCAGTCCCGACCTGATTCGCAAGGGCTTGACTATCGTGGGTTCCTGGCTTTACAACATGGCCGACTATCCCAAGGTCATGCAGGTTATCCAGCAATCGCCCCTGATCGACCTGCTCGTCAGCCACGTCATGCCGATGAGTGAGATCCAACAGGCCTTCGAGCTGCTGGCAAGCGGGCAAACCGCTAAAGTGGTCATCAATCCCTGGGCCTGAGAGAAAGGCGCATCTTATGAGCCGCTTTGTATTGTCCTGCACCTCGTGCGCTACCCGCATGCCGGGCCGCGATGAGATTTCCGATTGCTTCGATATTGCGCCTCGGGTGGGCTATCGGGCCTGGGGCGTGGCCGGGCCGCTGTTCTGGACGCCCGGTCTGCTGCGCTGGGCCAATTTTGACCTGATCAACCAGCACGCTCGGGAAGCCGGGCTCACACGCTGCACCGAGGTCTACGGCCCAGGCATTCCAACCGGGTCTGTGGCCGAAGCGCAGCAAGCCGCCACTGACCGTGCGCTGGTGTTCGACGCGGCTGAAAAAATGCATAGCCCGCTGGTGGTCATCACCGGCCGCCCACGCCGCGAGGGTGGTCTGGAGCCTACCCTGGCCGGTCTTCGGGCGCTGTTGCCACTGGTCGAGCAGAGCTCTGTCCGGCTGGCGTTGGAGCCGCACTATGGCTCGCAAATCCAATTCCTCGCAGACTACGACACGCTCATGGCCGAGATCAAGACGCCCCAGGTGGGCATTACGCTCGACTCGGGCCATTTCCACTCCGCCGGCGTCGACTGGCAGCGCCTGATCGACCGGTATGCCGGCCGTATTTACAACTTTCACGTCAAGGACCATATAGGCACTCAGTCTGTCCCTATCGGCGCCGGCGAAATCAACCTGCGCGGCTACATCGAGGCCCTGCACAATATTGGCTATGAGGGCGCGCTGGCGGTGGAGCTGGAGGTGGAAGACCCGGAAAATCTGCCGCGCTATTGCGCCGAGGCCTTCGTCTATTTGCGCGACCTGGTCCTCGACGTGACCGGGCAACTCCCGGAGTAGGCGCCATGCCCAGCGTCAGCACAAACGGCATCCGGCTGCATTATGAAGAGCGTGGACAGGGCGAGCCCCTGATCTTGCTCATGGGTCTGGGCGCGCCCGGCAGCAAATGGGAGGATCACGCGGCGGCTTATGAGCAGCACTTCCGCTGCGTCCTGGTAGATAACCGTGGGGCAGGGGCCTCAGACAAACCGGCCGGCCCGTATACTACCCGCATGTTAGCGGACGATACTGCCGGCCTGCTGCACGCGCTCGGCATTCAAAATGCGCGGGTGGCTGGCCTATCGATGGGCAGTGCCATCGCCCAAGAGCTGGCGCTGGCCTATCCCGGATTGGTGCGCAGCTTGTTGTTAATCAGTTCTTGGTCGCGCTGCGACCGCCACACCCAGGCCGTGTTCGACCACTTCAAGAAAGCGCGCGTGCAGCTTTCGCCCGCCGACTTTGTCCAACTCTTGCAATTGTGGATTACCTCCGCTTCCTATTATGAAGATCATTACCTGCAAATGCTCCAGGATCAGGCGGGCGCGGCCGAAAGCTATATGCCGCTGGAGGCCTTTGCGGCTCAGTGTGATGCCTGCAGCACACACCAGGCCCTGGAGCGGCTCGACCAGATCAGCATCCCGGCGCTGCTGACAGTTGGCGACCAGGACATCTTCACGCCGCTGCGGCTGACGACTGAAATGCACGCGCGGCTGCCCGCCTCGGAGCTGGCGGTCTTTGCCGGAAATGGGCACATTCACCACTGGGAAGATATGCAGCGGTTCAATACGCTGAGCAGCCGTTTCTTGCTGGAGCATTGACGAGGCAGCATCCGTGACCACCGCGAAACTTGCGCTGGGCAGTTGGGCCTTTACCTTCGGACCATTTGCCGATGACCCCCTGGCCACTTGACCGCGTGCTCGGCCTCATGGCCGAAGCCGGTTACGATGGCGTTGAAATCAAAGGGTTCCGGTCGCACCCAGCTGACTACGACACGCCCGCGAAGTGCCAACAACTGCGGCGGCAGATCGAAGCGTTTGGCCTGGGCATATCGGGCTATGTCCCCAGCTTTTTCGAAGTCCCGCCCGCCCTGGTCCAGACGGACGCTTATCCACAGGTGTTTCGGAAATGCCTGGCCTTTTGCGCCAATTGCGGTATCACCACGCTGCGGGTAGATTCGGTCAGCCGGCCCACCCCGCTGACGCCCTCCGCTGACGCGGCGCGCTTTTGCCAACGCAGCCGCACTTGGCACGCGGCCGCGCAAGAAGCGGCTCGGGCCGGTGTCCAGACGGTCTGGGAGTTCCAGCCGGGTTTCTGGCTGAACAAACCCTCCG
This sequence comes from Anaerolineales bacterium, assembly GCA_043734225.1. GTDB lineage: Bacteria > Chloroflexota > Anaerolineae > Anaerolineales > UBA6663 > JAYTFQ01. The sequence goes on from JAYTFQ010000734.1 coordinate 11,411, forward strand.
AAGTCATGCGCCTGGCAGAAGCCGTGGAGCACGCCAACTTCAAGCTGCTGTTCGATACCAGCCATGCCTATATGGGGGCGTTGGTGGAGGGCCGGCAGACCGGCGCTGCGGAATTGCTTCCCGGCGGCGTGGCCGAGTACGGCCGGCGACTGG
>JAYTFQ010000735.1:0-4041 GCA_043734225.1 Anaerolineales bacterium
CTTTCGGGTTCTTGTCGCGCAGCTCGGCGGGCAGGCGCGGCTCGCGCACGGCGTCGTAGCTGTGCAGCGCGGCGAAGCGCAGCAGGCTGGCGGGGATGCCGACGGCGGTGAAGCCGGGGTGGCCGGTGGCGGGGAACGGCCCGCCGTGGTTCATGGCCGGGCTGACCAGAAGCCCGGTTGGCATTTTGTCATTCAGCAACCGGCCGACCTTGGGCCGCAGCGCGGCCGCCAGGCGCTGATAGCGCGCGTCATCGGCGCCGCCAGTGTGGCTGTAGAGCGTGCCGCTCAGATTGCCGCCGACCCGGTCGGCGATGGCCTGCATCTCATCCGCGCCCTCGGCCACCACCACCAGCGTCACCGGGCCAAACACCTCGGTCTGCAGCGGCTCGGCCTGGGCCAGAAAATCCCGCCCACTGACGCGCAGCAGGCTGTTCTCAAAACAATAGCCTTCCGCCAGGCTGTCGCGCCCGCCGGTGACCACGCTGGCGCCGTGCGACTGCAGCGTGTGCAGCCCGGCGGCGATGTTGGCCGGGACGTTCTCGGCCAGCAGGGTGCCGGGCGGCCCGTCACGATACAGCCGGGCGGCGGCCTCGATGAAGGCCTCGCCCAGCTCGCCGGCCGGCACGATCACCAGGCCGGGGTTGGTGCAGTATTGCCCGGCGCCCAGCGTGGCCGAGGCATACAATGCCTGTGCAATCTCCGGCAGGCGCTCATCCAGCGCGCCGGGCAGGATGAACACCGGGTTGAGGCTGGACATCTCCACATAGATCAGCTTGCCGGCCTTATCGGCGGCGGCCTTGAGCGCCAGGCCGGCGCGGCGGCTGCCGGTGAAGGCGGTGGCGGCCACGGCCGGGTGCGCCACCAGGCGTAGGCCGGTGCGCGGCGCCATGTGATAGACCAACTGCACCAGCGCCTTGGGCACGCCACTGGCTTGCAGGGCCTCAAACGCGGCCTCGGCCAGCAGGCGCGTGGTGCGCGGGTGGTTGGGGTGGCCCTTAACGATAACGGGGTTGCCGGCGGCCACCGCGGCGGCAAAGTCGCCGCCGGAGATGCCGTTGAAGGCCAGCGGGAAGTTGTTGGGGCCGATGACGACCACCGCCCCGCCCAGCGAGGCATAGGCCGAGCGCAGATTGTTGGCGCTGTCGATGGTGGCCAGCCGCCACGAGCCATCGCGGGCAGCGGCGGCGGCCTGGCGCAACTGGTTGGTGGTGCGCGGCAGCTCGGCCTTCAGGCGCGGGCTGACGGGCAAGCGCGTCTCCTGGTGGGCGGCGGCGATGATCGCGTCCGCCCGCGCCTCGATGTTGGCGGCGTAGCGCTCCAGGAAATCCGCGATGGCGGCCGGCGGCGTGTCGCGCAGGGCGACCACGGCCTCGGCGGCAGCGGCCAGCGCGGCTTCCAGGTCCGCCCAGCGCGAAACGGGGTAGTGCTCGTCCATCAACTGGCGGGTGGACGGGTCTTTGGCCTGGAAGGTGCCGCTGGGATGATCGGCCGGGCGCCAGGCGCCGTTGATGAGAATGGGTTGGGTGTTGGGTGTAGGCATGCTGTGATTATAGACTTTAATGCTTAACCGCGAAGGCGCTGAGGTGCTAAGGTTTTGGGGATGGCAGCGCAGCTGGGTGTAGAGGGTGTTGAAATCAGCCGCTCGCCCTCACCCCAACCATCTCCCGCTGGGAGAGGGAGCCCTGTTGTTCAACGACCGCTAATGATCAAGGCCCCTTTCCCCCACACTCCCACCCTTCTTTTCTTTGCGTCTTCACCTCTTTGCGGTTAAGCTTTTCGGGTCGTGTCCACCAACCAAGGGAGCGGATATGAAATTCACCGACGGCTACTGGCAACTGCGCAAGGGCGTGACCATGCTCCGGCCGGCCGAGGCGTTTGATGCCGTGGCGGCGGGCGGGCGGCTGACGATCTACGCCCCGGCGCGCCCCATCGGGCACCGCAGCGACACGCTCAACACCGCCCTGCTGACCATTGAGCTGTGGTCGCCGCTGGCCGACGTGATCGGCGTGCGGCTGACGCATTTTGCCGGCGAGCGGGCGCGCGGGCCGCGGTTCGAGCTGGCCGCCGAGCCGGTGGGCGCCGCAACTGCGACAGCCAGCGTCGATGACCAGACGGCACTGCTCACCAGCGGCCGGCTGGCGGCGCGCATCCCGCGCCAGGGCGGCTGGCGGCTGGACTTTCTGGGCGACGACAAACTCCTGACCAGCAGCCCGCCGCGCGGCATGGGCTGCGCCGAGGTGGCCGGCGAGGGCACGTACACCTTCGGCCAGTTGACGCTGGGCGTGGGCGAGAACGCCTACGGCCTTGGCGAGCGCTTCACGCCCTTCGTCAAAAACGGGCAGGTGGTAGACCTGTGGAACGCCGATGCCGGCACCGCCAGCGAGCAGGCCTATAAGAACATCCCCTTCTATCTAACCAACCGCGGCTATGGCGTGTTCGTCAACGATCCCGGGCCGGTGTCGTTCGAGATGGGCTCGGAGACGGTCACGCGCGCCCAGTTCAGCCGGCCGGGGCAGTCGCTGGAATACTTCGTCATCTATGGGCCCACGCCCAAGGAAGTGATCGAGAAATACACCGCCCTCACCGGCCGCCCGGCCCTGCCGCCGGCCTGGTCGTTCGGGCTGTGGCTGAGCACCTCGTTCACCACCGCCTATGACGAGGCCACCGTCACCAGCTTCATCCAGGGCATGGCCGACCGGCAGATCCCGCTGGCGGTGTTTCACTTCGACTGCTTCTGGATGCGCGAGTTCAACTGGTGCGACTTCGTCTGGGACAGCCGCACCTTCCCCGACCCGCCGGCCATGCTGGCGCGGCTGAAGGCGCGCGGGCTGCGCATCTGCGTGTGGATCAACCCGTATATCGCGCAGCGCTCGCCGCTGTTTGCCGAGGGCGCGGCGGCGGGCTATCTGCTGACCAAGCCCAATGGCGACGTGTGGCAGACCGACGCCTGGCAAGCGGGCATGGGCATCGTGGATTTTACAAACCCGGGGGCGCGCGAGTGGTTTTCCAGCAAACTGCAGGCCCTGATCGAGATGGGGGTGGATTGCTTTAAGACCGACTTCGGCGAGCGCATCCCGACGGACGTGGTCTACCACGACGGCAGCGACGCGGTGCAGATGCACAACTACTACACGCTGCTCTATAACCAGACCGTGTACGAAACCCTGCGCGCGGCGCGCGGCAACGGACAGGCGGTGGTGTTCGCGCGCTCGGCCACCGTCGGCGGGCAGCGCTACCCGGTGCATTGGGGCGGCGACAGCGAGCCGACCTTTGTGTCGATGGCCGAAAGCCTGCGCGGCGGGCTGTCGCTGGGGCTGGCCGGCTTTGGCTTCTGGAGCCACGACATCGGCGGCTTTGAGGGCCTGCCCAACGTGCCGCTCTACAAGCGCTGGGTAGCATTTGGGCTGCTCTCGTCGCACAGCCGGCTGCACGGCAGCGGCTCGTACCGCGTGCCGTGGATCTACGATGAAGAGGCGGTGGACGTGCTGCGCTTCTTCACCAGGCTCAAGTGCCGGCTGATGCCCTATCTGTTCGCGGCGGCGGCCGAGGCCCGCGCGCGCGGCCTGCCGGTGCTGCGGGCCATGCTGCTGGAGTTCCCAGATGACCCGGCCTGCGAGACGCTGGACCGGCAGTACATGCTCGGCCCGTCGCTGCTGGTGGCGCCGGTGTTCTCGGCCGAGGGCCAGGTCAGCTATTACGTCCCGGCTGGGCGCTGGACACATCTGCTCAGCGGCGAGGTGATCGAGGGGCCGGGCTGGCGGCGCGAGACGCACAGCTTTATGAGCCTGCCGCTGCTGGTGCGGCCGGGCGCGCTGCTGGCGCTGGGCGCCCACGACGACCGGCCGGACTATGACTATCTGGAGGGCGTGGAGCTGCGCGCCTTCGAGTTGGCCGAGGGCGCGACGGCCACCGCCGTGGTGCCTGACCTGGAGGGCGGCGTGGCGGCCCGGTTCACCGCGCGGCGAGAGGGAGAGAAGGTGGTGATTGAGCGGGGGTAAGGCTCTTTAAGGAAATAAATCATATCGAGCCGAGCCGTCGATT
>JAYTFQ010000736.1:0-1906 GCA_043734225.1 Anaerolineales bacterium
CGCGCGTCGCCCCCCCGGACCGGCATTGGGCTCAGTGCGCCGGGCAGGCCACGTCGTCGTACAGCCAGGAGGCCTGGCCAGTCTGGCTGTCGGCCGAGGTGACGACCGAGGTGCCCTGACCGGTGGTGCAGTGCGGCACCGTCACGTCGTAAGTCTGACCGTGATCATAGGTGTAGGGCGGCACACCGCCGCTGGCCTGCACCTGGATGCGCACCACGTAGCTGCCGTCCTTGCTGCCGCAGTTGCTGATGCAGTTGAAGTTCAGGCTTACCACCAGCGGCGGGCCAGCCGGGGTGGGGCTGGCGGCCAGGGTGGCCGTGGCAACCGGCAGGCCGGGGAAGGGCGACTGGAACTGGGGCGCGCACACCGGGCCACCGAGGATGGGATACCACTGCACCTCGGGTATTTGGAGCACCTGGCCAGGCACGATGAAGAACGTTTGGTTGAGCCCATTGGCCTGCGCGATGGCGACCGGCTGAACGCCATAGGCTCGCCCGATGCAGAAGATCGACTCGCCGGACTGCACAATGTGCGTGCCGATGATGGGCGCGGGCGGCAGGGGCGTGAATGGCACCGGTGTCACCGTGGGCTGGAAAACCGGCAGGGTCGGCGAAGGCAGCGGCGTGGCGCTGGGCAGCGGCGCCTCGGTGTCGGTTGGCAGCGCCAGGGTGGGCGTGGGCGTGGCGGAGGGCGCCTCCGTGGTAGCGGCCACCGTCGCTTCCGCCTGCGTTGGCGCGGGCGTATTGGTTTCGCTCGGCTGGATCGTCGGCGTCGGCGTCGGAGTAGGCGTGTTCGTCGCCGTCGGCGGGCGCGTATTGGTGGGCGGCGGGGTGGGACTGGCGGCGCGGGTGGCGGAGGGAATGGGGCTGGCCACCGCGGGAATAGTGGCGCTGCCCTGGGCCATGGCCTCGGTGGCCAGGAAGGCCAACTGCGTGGCCTCTGGCACTGCCACGCCCCAGGCCCCATAGTCGCCCATCTGCATCTGCTCGGGCGATTGGTTGTCGGCGGCGTTCACCAGCTTGTAGCCGGGGTTGATCAGCACCGTGCCGAAGCCGCACACGCCTTGCAGGCACGAGACATTCACCACCCGGCTTTGCGGCTGGATCTCAACACTCATATAGGCAGTGCTGCGGGCGGTGGCGATGCCATATGGGGTCTTCACGTCCAGCGCGCCGCCCTTCAAGAGCGCCCACACCTGGCCGCTTTGCAGGTCAAGCGTGGTCAACAGGCTGTCCATAAATGGGTTGAGCAGGGTAACGGTGAACTGGGAGCTTTCGCCCAGATAGATGTGGCTGCCCTCGGTCAGCTCGATCAGCGCGTTCGACCCGGGCCCGGTGCGCAGCTCGCTGCCTTCAGTCAGGAGTTGGTCCAGGGCGGCTGGGCTCCAACTGGCCTGGGACGAGGTACGCGTTTCGACGGTGCCCTTGATCTGCGTGATTTTGGCGGTGCGCTCGGCGGCGGAGCTGGTAACCGGGCCGGCCGGGGTGGGCGTGGTTACGAATATGAAGGTGCGCTGGCACCCGGCGGCCAGCAGGGCCAGCAGAATCAGTCCAGTCAGGCGCACAGTCCAAGATCGCATCATCCAGTATCCGCTGTTTCTTCCATAAATGGAACTATTGGCCCGCCTGGGCCAGAGTCTAGCATGATTTGGGTGAAGTCGGTTGCAAGTTTGGGTCCAGGCCCTGGCGAGAGAGCGCTTGCCGCCAGGAAGTAAGGCGAAATTTGCGTGACAGACTACTGGCGGCGCCGCGGCGACAGCCTCCAAATGGCCACCACGGCCACCAGCAGCATCACGGCTGTAACGGCGCCAATCAACTTCCATTTATCCGTCGGGAAGGTCGTCGAGGTCTGCAGGCTGCCGGCATCCAAGGTCGGGATCGCCGTCAGGGTGGGCGGCGGGGGCGCG
>JAYTFQ010000737.1:0-3454 GCA_043734225.1 Anaerolineales bacterium
AGGCCGCCCAGGCAGCGGGCTTTAGCATGCGCTGCATCTACCCAACCGCGGCCAACAGGCAGGTGGCGGTGCTCGGCCTGACCGGGTACCTGCCTGACCTGCCATTGTTCAGGCAGGTGCGCGTGGACGACCGCTGGGCGGCAGCCAGCCTGGCGACGCTGCACACCACCCTGGCCCATGGCGGCAGCCTGCTGGAGCGCGAGGCGGCCCTGACCTGGACCCTGGGACAGCTTTTTGAGCGCTACGGCGAGGCGCGGGCCCGGCCAACGCTGGGCAGTGAACGCCAGGCGGTGCTGAAAGCGCGCCGCTACGTTGACGAACATTTTTCCGAGGGCGTGCGGCTGGCCGAGCTGGCCGGCCATGTGGCGCTCAGCCCGTATCACCTGCTGCGCGCCTTTCGAGCCGAGTTTGGCCTGCCGCCGCACGCCTATCTTGAAAATGTGCGCATCCGCCAGGCCGAGCGCTTGATCGCCGCCGGCAAGCCGCTGGCCGAAGTGTCGGCCGAAACCGGCTTCAGCAGCCAGAGCCATCTGACACATCGTTTCCGCAAAATTATCGGCGTGACACCTGGCCAATACTCGCGCGCCAGCGCCGCCTGACCAACCTGAGCAAACTGAGCAAACTCAAACCTATATGCCCATTATCGCGCAGCTGCCACTGCTGTCCTTCGTGTTGATTTCCACCTTTACCCCCGGCCCGGCCAACCTCTCCAGCAGCTCGCTGGCCGCGCTGTATGGCTTCCGCCGCACACTGGCCTACCAGTCCGGCCTTACGGTGGGGGTGTTGGTGATGATGCTGGCCGGCGGCTTGCTCAGCGCCGGTCTGCTGAGCGGGTTTCCCATGCTCGAGCCGGTGCTGCGCTGGGCCGGCGCCGCGTATATCTTATACCTGGCTTATGGGCTGCTGCGGGCCACGTATGCCTCGGCTGGGCGCGCCTCTGCGCCGCTGGGGTTCTGGCGCGGGCTGCTGCTCAATCTGTCCAATCCCAAGCTGGTCTTTTATGCGCTGACATTATTCTCGTCTTTCCTCGCCTCGCTGGTGGGGCGTGGCCTTGAGCTGATGGTCGCGGCTGGTGTGTTGGCTATGGTCTCGGCCTGCGCCAGCGCCGTGTGGGCGATATTTGGCGCTCAAGTGAATCGGCGGCTGAGTAAAACGCGCGCGGCGCGCTGGGTCAATCTGGGGCTGGCGGCGCTGCTGGTGTTGGCGGCGGCGGACCTGATCGGTTTGTTATGACTTCTTCAGAAAAATATGTGAAGCGGGTTGGTGCAATCAACCCGCTTCACATATTTTTCTGAAATATCCGCCAACGCACTCCGGCTGGATAGCCCGCCATCTTGGCCAGATCGCCGGTCAGGCGAATGAGCGGCAGATAGGCCAGGGCGCGGATCCGATCGCCCGGGGGCATTGCCGACAGGCGGGGCAACAGCCGCCGCAGCGGCAGGCGCATATAGGCCAGCCCGGCCGCCAGGCCGGCCAGCCACAGCCACGGGCTCACGGTGAGCGCCACGTAGACCAGCAAAGGCGCCGCCACCAGGTAGGCAAAGTAGCGCACCGCGTGCTGGCGAACGAACAGGTTGGCCTTGCCGTCGCCACGCGCATATTGGTAATACTGCCGGGCCAGCGCGCGCAGGCTGCCGCGCGGGCGAAAGTCCACCAGCGCCTCGGGCACAAAGGCAAACGCCCCAAACCGGCGGCGCAGGGCCAAATCAAAGATCACGTCTTCCGAATAATCCAACCATTCCGGATAGCCGCCCACCGCCTCCCAGGCGCTGCGCCGGAAAGCCACACTGCGGCTGGAAGGAAGATAGGTGGCGGGGTAGATGTCGCGGGGCTCGGGCAGCACCGTGGCGCCCATGGCCGTTTCCAACACCGTCCGCGGCGCGGCGGCGAAGAAGCCGGCCACCAGGGCAACGGCGGGGTCGGCAAAGGGCGCTGTCAGCCGGGCCAGCCAATCTGGACGGCAGCGCACACCGGCATCGGTAACCGCCACAATGTCGCCACTGACGGCGCGTATGGCGGCGTTGCGGCCCTGCGAAATATTGCTGCCCGGCGCGCTGACAATCCGCAGCGGCAGCCGGCCGGCATATTCGCGCAGCACCGCCACCGTCTGATCGCGCGAACCGCCGTCGGCGATCACAACTTCGTGTGGCGGTTGGGTCTGCTGGCAGAGCGAGTCGAGCACCGCGCGGACGGATTCACCTTCGTTCAGGACGGTCAAGATCACGGCAATGGGCACGCAGCGGATTATACAGGGACCAAAATCCTAACCGAAGTCTTGACAATATAGAACAGATGTACTAATATTGCTTGTACCGCACCAAGCACTTGGGGAAGTCCATTTTTACGCTGGTTGGGAGGTAGGCAATGGTTAATGGCGAATTCGCTGGACCGCGCAATGACGCACCCCGTGGCATCGGTACTCGGTTGGTGGAGGATTACACAATGAAACGCGGGATGGTGTTCGGCATCATCATCGTCGCCGCTATGTTGGCCTTTGAGCTGTTCAATTATTCGACAACGGATTTTGCGCTGGCCAACTTGCTCGGTGACCTTAAGTTTATGGGCCTTCGCTGGGCCATGATCCTGGCGATCGCCTTCTGTGGCATGGACTTCGCGGGAATCGCCCGCCTGTTTACCCCTGAAAAAGGACGGTCGGAACACGTCGAAGTCTGGTATCTGCTGGCGGCCTGGTTCCTGGCCGCCACCATGAACGCCATGCTCACCTGGTGGGGCGTTTCACTCGCCCTGCTGCAGCACCAAGCCTTGGGCAATGAAATCCTGAGCCGCGCCACGCTGCTGGCGGTGGTGCCGGTGTTTGTGGCCGTCATGGTCTGGTTGATCCGCATCCTGATGATTGGCACACTTTCCATGGCCGGCGAGCGCCTGTTCAGCTTTGGCCAACTGGAAGAGCCGGCCGTTCCGCTGGCGTTGGAACCTGAGCCGCAGCCGCAACTGGCAGCCGCCCCAGCGGGCCTGCACCTGCCCACGGCGGTCTGGCGCGGTGCCGCCACTCCCACCCCAGTCCGCAGCGAGCCAGGCCCCAGCCAGCCGCGCCCGGCGCCGATGGCGCGCCCCATGACGCGCACCATCGGCGCGCCCAGCTCCGACGAGCCTGACGAGCGGCCAGCCGAGCGGCCGGTCGAGCGGCGCAGCGGTCCCACAGTGGCCGAGCGGCACGGCTATGGCACCACTGGGCGGCAAACACGCCCGCTGACCCAACCGCCCTTGCCCGGCCAGCAAGTCCGGCCGGTGCCTAAGCCCACTGTCCCACCGCCGCCGCCCGAGCGCCCGGCGCCGGCGACGACCCGCCCGCTCACAACTGCTCCTGGCGCATTTGCAGGGGTGGGGCGTGTGCCCGAAAGCAATGGCGGCGGCAACGGCAATGGTAACGGGCACACCAACGGGAACGGGCACGGCAATGGCAATGGCAACGGTCATAGCCCGAGCCGCAGCT